>NZ_WWRX01000029.1:0-4483 GCF_009875575.1 Eggerthella sp. BIOML-A4
CCGCCGAGGAGGCCGTCGCCTGGGCCAAGAGGCCGTCCATGGTCAACCCCGCCGTCACCAACTACGACGCGCTCAAGCTCGACGTGCAGCGCATCGCCCGCACGACCGACGCCGGAACCCCCGTGGTCACGATGATCTCCGTGCCCATGGCCATGGCGCATTGGGCGTGCCTGAGCCGCATGCTCGTCATGGACGAGCCGTCCCTGGCATGGCGCATCCACCCGCAGTACGTCGAGGCGCTCGACAGCCAGGCGGGCACCGCATGGCTGCAGATCATGTTCGCCGACATCACGGGGCGCCGCCCCGAGGCGCGCAGCTGGCGGCACGCGAAGGGCGCGGTCGCGCGATGACGCGCAAGGGCTCGGCCCAGAGGCCGTGGACGACCGACGAGATCGACCGGCTGCGCGACATGGCCGGCAGGCTCCCGCGCCGCGACATCTGCCGCGAGCTCAAGCGCTCGAGCGGAGCCGTCAAGATGGCCGCCAAGCGCCTGGGCCTGTCTCTGAGGTGCTGCCGCACCCGGCTCGTATGGTGCGACGAGTGTGCCGGATGGCGCTCCGCCGTCGACAAGGACGGCCGATGCCGCGTCTGCCGGATGCGCGAGCAGCTCGCAGGCCGCGAGGCGGCGTGCGTCGAGGTGTACGCATCGATGACCCCTCGGCAAAGGGCCGCCTACGACGACCAGGAGGCCAAGCGCGGCACGCGCCCCTCGTCCCTCGGCCCCAGGCCGAAGAGGCGCGAGAGCTGCCCCGTGAGCCGCTACGAGCGGGACAAGGCCGAGACGGCCTACCTGCTCGCCCTGGAGGAGTGGGAGCACCGCAGGCTGCTGCTGCCCTACAACGCGGCGAAGACCAGGCTCAAACGGATGAGAGAGGTCTTGGGCACCAATCCCAGAAAATCGAAATGAGTGTTACTTTTCAACGTTTTACCTAGTCAGAGGAGGATATATGGAATTACGCGAGATCGGCATAGACGACGTGTACCCCGACGAGAAGAATCCGCGCAAGGACTTCGGCGACATCGCCGCGCTCGCGGAGAGCTGCATGCTCAACGCGCTCAACCCCGGCGAGCCGGTGAACCCCATCGTGGTCGTCGAGGACGGCGGGATCTACCGCATCGTCGACGGCGAGCGCCGCTACAAGGCCATGTGCAAGAACAAGCTCGCCCGCTGCCATGCCGTCGTATGCGACGACATGGACGAGGCGAACGCGATGGTCGCCATGGTGGCCACGGACGACAAGCGCCCTCTGACCGACGTGGAGCGAAGCCGGGGCGTGCAGCAGATGCTGCTGCTCGGCGTGGATCCCGAGCGCGTGGAGCGCGCCGGGCGCATGCCGAAGGGCGCCGCCGCCAAGCTGCGCCGCGCCCGCGCCGCCGTGGACGACGCCGGCGACGACATGACCATCGACCGCATGCTGGCCATCGCCGAGTTCGAGGAGCTCGGCGAGGGCGCCGCCGTCGAGAAGCTGACGAGCTGCCGCGAGGGGGAATGGCGCGACGTCGCGAAAGCCGAGCGGCAGCGGATGCAGCGCGACGAGCGCCGCGCCGCGCTCGTCCGCGCATGCGAGGACGCGGGAGTCGCGATCTCGGAGAAGCGCCTGTACAGCCAGGATGGGTGGTCGTGGTGCGAGGACGTGAAGGATCCCGACGCCCTCGCGCAGGCGGTCGCCGGGATCGACGGCTGCGCCGCGTACATCCTCGAATCCGGAACGGGACCTGCGATCGAGATCTGCAAGCCCGTCTCCGCCGACGAGGAGAGGGTCGATCCGGAGCAAGTGGAGCGGAAGCGCCGCGTCGACGAGGTCAAGGAGTCGATCGAAGCCGCGAAGGCCGCGCACCTGGCCTGGTTCCACGCGCGCATCGAAGACCTCGGGTCCATGCCCTGCGTCATGGAGGTGGTCGAGGACGCGGCGCTGTCCGGATACGGCGGCATCGGCGAGAAGGTGAGCAAGTTCGAGAGTGCGACCGGCACCGAGGTCGACGGCATGTTCTGCCCCCGGCTGGCAGCCTACGGCTACATGATGGCCGCCGGCAATGCTGAGCTGTATCCGTGGATCTCCGATGCCCTCGTGGACGGCAGGTGCCCATGCTACGCGTCGAACGTCGAGCGCTTCCTCGGCTGGCTCGCCGCCTTGGCAGCCGACGGATACGAGCCGACCGCGGCAGACATAGATCTGAAGAGCCTGTGCGAGTCCGCGCTGGCGCACGACGAAGACGAGGAGGAGTAGCATGACCGTGAAGATCAACAGCCTGGAGGTCGAGAACGTCAAGCGCGTCAAGGCGGTGGTGCTGGAGCCGGCCGAGAGCGGGCTCACCGTCATCGGCGGGCGCAACGGCCAGGGCAAGACCAGCGTGCTCGACGCCATCGCCTGGGCGCTCGGCGGCGACCGCAAGCGCCCGAGCGAGGCCAAGCGCGCGGGCAGCGCGACCGACCCTCACCTCAAGGTGCAGCTGTCGAACGGCATCGTGGTGGAGCGCAGGGGCAAGGCCGGCTCCCTCAAGGTGACCGACCCCGAGGGGCGCAAGGGCGGCCAGCAGCTGCTGGACTCGTTCGTCGAGTCGCTCGCCCTCGACCTTCCCAAGTTCCTGGCGATGAGCGATAAGGACAAGGCCAAGACGCTGCTCGGCATCATCGGCGTGGGCGAGGAGCTCGCGCGCCTGGAGGCCGAGGAGCAGGCGCTCTACAACCGGCGCACCGGCGTCGGCCAGATGCGCGACCAGAAGAAGGGCGCGGCGGCCGACATGCCCATGCACCCGGACGCCCCAACCGAGCCCGTGAGCGCCATGGAGCTGATCCAGGCGCAGCAGGAGATCCTCGCGAGGAACGGCGAGAACCAGCGCAAGCGCGAGGAGGCGCGCAACATCGAGGCCCGGTGCGATCAGATGCGCGACAAGCTCGCCGACCTGACGCGCCGTATCGACGAGCTCAAGTCGGAGCGCGCCGCGCTCAACGTCGAGTACCTCAAGTCGGTCGAGGACTTCGGCGTCGCGAGCAAGACCGCCGAGCAGCTGCACGACGAATCCACAGCCGAGATCGAGGCGCAGCTCGAGCGGATCGAGGCGGTCAACGCCAAGGTGCGCGACAACCAGCGCCGCGCGGACGCCGAGCGCGAGGCCGAGGAGCTGGCCGAGCAGTACGACGACATGACCGAGCGGATCGAGGCCGTGCGCGCGTCCAAGATGGCGCTGCTCGACGGGGCCGACCTGCCTCTGCCGGGACTCGCCGTGGAGAACGGGCTGCTGGCCTACCAGGGCCGCAGGTGGGACTGCATGAGCGGGTCCGAGCAGCTGCGCGTCGCCACCGCCATCGTGCGCAAGCTCAAGCCGGAGTGCGGGTTCGTGCTGGTGGACAAGCTGGAGCAGATGGACGCCGAGACCATGCGCGAGTTCGGCGAGTGGGCAGAGGGCGAGGGCCTGCAGGTGATCGCCACCCGCGTGTCCACCGGCGGCGAATGCTCCATCGTCATCGAGGACGGATACGGCGGCGCGGAACTCGGACAGGCGGCCGAGCGCGCTCCCGAGTTCGCCGACGCCCCGACCGTCCGGACGGACGCGAACGAGCCGGCGCGCGTCCCGATCCTCCTCCCAGCCGACAAGTGGGTGATGTAGATGGCGCTCAACATCACGCGCGGCGCCGTGCCGAAGGCCCAGAAGGTGATCGTGTACGGGCCGGAGGGCGTGGGCAAGACGTCCTTCGCGGCGAAGTTCCCCGACCCGCTCTTCATCGACACCGAGGGCAGCACGGAGCACTACGACGTCGCCCGCACGGAGGCGCCGCGGAGCTGGACCATGTTGCTGGACCAGGTGCGCGAGGTCAAGGCGACCAGGCCCTGCGCGACCCTCGTGATCGACACGGCCGACTGGGCTGAGCAGCTGGCGATCCGCCACGTCTGCTCGGAGAAATCGTGGAAGAGCATCGAGGATCCCGGATACGGCAAGGGCTACACGTTCGTCGTCGAGGAGTTCGGCAAGCTCCTCAACCTGCTCTCCGACGTGGCCGAGGGCGGGATCAACGTGGTGCTCACGGCGCATGCCGCGGTCCGCAAGTTCGACCAGCCGGACGAGGCCGCGAGCTACAACCGGTGGGCTCTCGCGCTCATCGACGCGGCCAAGATGTCCGACGCCGCGAAGGCCAAGGAGTGGGCCGACGCCGTGCTGTTCGCCAACTACGAGACGATCGTCGAGGTCGTCGGCGAGGGCAAGGGCGCGAAGGGCAAGGCGCGCGGCGGGCAGAAGCGCGTGCTGCACGCCCAGCACCACGCCTGCTGGGACGCGAAGAACCGCTGGGGCCTGCCGCCCCAGGTGCCGCTCGACTTCGCGCAGATCGCCGCGTTCGTGCCGGCGGCTCCGGCCGCGTCCAGGGTCCGGGCGGCGAGCGCCTCCGTCCCCGCACGCCCGGCTGCCCCGGCAGCGCCGCCCGCGAAGACCGCCCCCGCCGCGCCGACGGCCCCCGCAGCCGCGGCACCTGCCCCGGCGGCGCCGG
>NZ_WWRX01000030.1:0-3075 GCF_009875575.1 Eggerthella sp. BIOML-A4
TCGGTCGTGACCGATCTCCTCGGACTGCTCGCCATCGTCGGAACCGTCCCAGGCTTGCGGAGAGTCGTTCTCGGCTGCCGTTTCGGCCTTGTCGGCATGCGTCTGCGATTCGGTCGCATGCGAGGCGTACAGCGTCTCCAGCTCGGCCAATTTCGCATCCTTGCCGTACTCCACGCCCATGTCGTCCAGGACGCGCTTGATCTCGTCTTTGGTCATGCCAGCTCCTTACAGTCTAACCAGCCGGGCGCGGAACGCCGACACCATGCCGCCGTTGCCAGCGTAGTCGTCCCCGCATCCGCTCGTGTCGTCGAGGTCGATCATGTCGGCCAGGAAGCCCTCTCCGACGTTAGCCACCGAGTACTCGATGCCGAGCCACCCGGTCGCGTCGGGATCCTGCGTCTCGTAATAGCAGCGCACCGCCGTGATCGGTGAGCCGTCGCCGGCACAGCCGTCCTCCAGGTCGTTGATGTCGTACTTGTTGACGCGCGGCAGCCAGCCTTGACGCTGCGTGCGCACTTGGTACCACCCCGGCATATCGATGGCGAGATACAGGATCGGCGATCCGTCGCCCGCGTAATCGTCTCCGGAACCGCCCGTGTCGGTGTGGTCGACCATCTCCGGCAGCACCCCGTTGGCGGTGCGGACGCGGTAGCGCAGATCGGGGATGCCGACGGACGGGGCGGGGGAAGGGGCGGGAGAAGGAGCCGCGCCGCCGCCCATCTCGTCGTACCAAGCCTGGGCGCGGGCCATGTACTCCGCGTTCTGGCTGCGCTGAAGCTCGCCGGGGCAGTCGGTCGCCGACCAGTGGGAGTGAGGGAACACGTTCACCAGCCACTCCGGACGGCCAAGGCCGTACTTGCGGCAGATCGCCGCCACGAGGTGCGCGCCCTGGTCGAGCACGGTGTCGTTGACCGTCCACGGCCCGAACTGGTTGTTGGCGTGCTCGATGCTGATGGTGTTGCTGTTCGCCCACGCGTTGGCGCACGCCCAGGCGGTGTCCCAGTCGTTGACCAGCTGGCCGATGGTGCCGTCCGCCTGCACCGCGTAGTGGGCGGACGCCTCGCGCGTCTGCCACGTGCTGTAGCAGCCGTCGATGCTCAGGTTGCCGCCCATGTGGTGGATGGTCACGGCCTTGATGGAGCCGTTGCGACCCGGCGTGTAGTGCTTGGTTAGGATGCGTTCGACATCCGCGTTGAGGCCGATCCAGTCCATGGTCACTCCTCCCGCTCTTCCGCCGTGCGCATCTTGTGATAGCCTTCAAGCTCCCATACCTTGTCTCGGACGCGTCCCATGCAGATTTTCGCGCCTAGATCGCGGTCGTAGTTCTCTGGGTCGATGCACGCCGAAGTCTCGGTGACGATGAAGCCGCACGGAAGCTTCGCATGAACCACGGTCATGCAGCCGAAACGATCTTCGACCGTGATCTCGGCTGCTGCCAGGATCGAGTCGACCTGCTCAGGGAACACCCGGTTGTCATTCATGTCTACTCCTTGTCTTTGAGGCTATCCAGCACCTTCTGCGCGTCCTGGGCGGCCTCGGTCATGTTGTTGTTGCGCCACCAGGCGACGACGGTCGTGCCGATGGCAAGCACCGCCGCCACGGCCCCTGTGAGCGCGTCGGGGTCGATCGCGCCGAAGGTGATGGCGAACACGAGGCCCAGCGCGCCCAGCGCCACCGCCAGGGTGCCGATAGCCTTGATCTGCTCCTTGTTCATTCCTGCTCCGATCTCTAGATGTTTATGCCGAGATGAGTTGCCACGATCCCGACCACGAACGCCAGGACCGCCGTGAGGGCGTAGTTGACGACGCTGTCCCATCTCTTCGCGGGCGCGGCCTCCAGAGCCGCTATGCGCTCCTCGGCGGCCGTCTGCCAGGCTGTGTTGGCCTCTTGTATCGCGGTGAGCCTGACAACGCACTCGCGCAGCTCGTCGATCTCCCCGCCGTGCGCCTCGAGGCGCTTGTCGTGCAGCGCGATGGCCCGCTCATGGGCCGAATGCTCGAGGCACTGGTCCAACCGGATCACCTCCTGTCGTGTACGCCGCTTTCCGTCTGCGCCATAGTCCCGCACGAGTCACCTGATCCCGGAAAATCCCAAGCGCGCTTATGATTGGAAACGCGCGAAAAGCGCCTGGGATTTTTGAGTCGAAAAGGAGCCGAGCCATGAACATCGCGGAGATCTACGAGAGCCACTACCTGCCGGAGAAGTCGAAGAAGCGCCGCCCCTCGACCGTGGCGGGATACGACAGCTCGGTGCGCCTCCACGTGCTGCCGAGGTGGGGTTCGTGCGAGATCGAGGACATCGATCCCGACGACCTGCAGGAGTGGGTGGACGGGTTCGATCGTGCCGGCGCCGCCGAGAAAGCCTACAAGTGCCTGCGCCAGATCGTGCGGTGGTGGATTAGGGCAAAGCGCCTGCATATCCCCGATCCGACCCTCTACGTCGAGCTGCCGGCGAAGGAGCCGTACCGTCCCGACGTGCTGGACGCGGAAGGCGTCACGGCCATGCTGCGCGGCATGTGGGGCCATGCCATGGAGGCCGTTGCCATCTGCTCCGTGACGATGGGGCTCCGGAGGGGCGAGGCGTGCGCGCTCACGTGGGGGGACATCAATCTCAAAACAGGCGAGGTTCGCGTGAGCAAGTCGCGGCAGTGCGTGGGCGGAGAGGTCGTGACCGAGGGCACGAAAACCGACAAGTCAACGAGGTCATGCTACCTTCCCAGGTTCGCCATCAACCGCTTGCGCCAGATCAGGGGCAAGGGCCTCATCACCGGAGACGTGTCGCCCGACAAGGTTGCGCGCTCGATCAAGTCGTGGTGCAAACGCATGCGCCTGCCGCACGTCAGCATGACCAATCTGCGCCATACCTGGGCGACGCTCGCTATAGAGGCCGGCATCGGCATCGAGACGGTCGCCATGATGCTAGGGCACACCGACATATCGACGGCGTACGACCACTACATAGTCCCGCGCCGCGCTATCTGCGTCGCCGCTCAGGACGCCGTGGAGACTCTGCTGGTCAAGAGCGCGGGCAAGCCAAGGAAGATGCTGCTGGCCGCATAGTTTTCCGTATCCCAGG
>NZ_WWRX01000031.1:0-2650 GCF_009875575.1 Eggerthella sp. BIOML-A4
TTTTTATGTTTATCTCTAGTATTACTCTTTAGACAAAAAAATTGTAGTAAGAACTATTCATAGAGTGAATCGAAAACAATACGAAAATGTAAACATTTCCTATACGTAGTATATAGAGACAAAATAGAAGAAACCGTTCATAATTTTCTGACCAATGAAGAATCATCAACGCTATCACTTTCTGTTCATAAAGTATGCGCAATCCACATCGGTATAGAATATAATCGGGGATGCCTTTATCTTGAAAAAATGCACCCGCAGCTTCGCTAGTAATCAGTAAACGCGGGAAGTGGAGTCAGGCTTTTTTTATGGAAGAGAAAATAGACACCAAAGTAGCCTTCTTCTAACCTTAACGGACCTACAGTGCAAAAAGTTATCAAGAGACTGCATTATAGAGCGCACAAAGGAGAAAAAAAAGTAATCTAAGATGCTTTGTTAGAAAAATAGCGCTCTCGGGATGCATTTTTGTAGAACAAAAAAGAAGTATAGATTCTTTGTTGGTAAAATAGCGCTCTCGCGTTGCATTTCTGTTCTGTAAAAATGCAGCTCAGATTCTTTGTTTGAAAAATTAGCGCTCTCGCGTTGCATTTTTGTTCTACAAAATGAAGCACAGATGCTTCGTTAACAAAGATATGCTATTGAAGTGCAAGATGGAAACGCAGAAAATGAACCGGGGATGCGACGTGCAAGATTACCTATGCAATAGATGCAATAGTTTCTCCAGGAACCGAAATACATACATTGTCTTCCGTAAAGCGCTAGACTATATATTATTATACAGGTTCAAATATACTATCTGTTTCAGGGAAAACTCCCAGGTTCGGATGTTCAAAATTCAATGATGGGTAACAAGTACGATCGTAAATCTGTAAAACAGTTTGTCGGATATTAGGCTGTATCTCCTCAAAGCGTATTCGAATATCATTGAGAAGCTGCAGCGTCACATCGGATAATAATGATGGCAGCCATTGTAGAAGTGCCTTTTGCATTTCTAGTCTCTTTCTCGGTCTAGCTAGTTTTACTACATCGCGAAGATAGAATCTTAGATCACACTGCCTTTGCTGAGCTGGATCAATAGAGTAACAAAAGAGTGGTAAGGCCTCGTTAAAGGACAAGGACCTGAGCGGAAGTGTATCGTACAGTAGACGGAGTATACTAGTATAGTCTATAGTCCGTGGAATTCTAAGTGCCAGCTTTATAATGTCATTCTCCTTACTACAGACCCGCCTGAAAGTAGACACATCATCATCAGTAAGCTTTGACAAAAAGCATTGAGTAGCTAACTCTTCTATGCAATCTATAGCTGTTTTATAAGGCATTCAATGGACAGATTGAGGTTTTTGAAACATACTAGTGAAATTAGCCTTAATCCCTTCTCGAAGTTAATCATGCATTATGGTGTAAAAAATGCAACTCGCGTTGCTCTACTTTTTCCCGAATTTCCAAATACGCAGCTGGGGTGATTGCTCGATTTCGTAACGAAAGTTTTGTTTATAAAAACCGCGAAAACCTTCTGTAACAGATAGATTTTTACAGCGCTGATATACAATGACATCAGCTGTAATGGAAAATAACTGAAATATGAATGGCGAGAGACTGCTTGTTTGTATTAAGCAATGTATTATGCAGCACTTCCAACCTATGGTGTACGATGAAAGTAGGTGTGTAATCGAGACGACAAGGGGGACTTTTCCAGTTCCTGACAATTATAAGAAATACAAAACGTTAGCATTTGCATTTGTTGGACATGTACTGAATACAGACGACACACCGGTAATTGAAAAAGAACTGGATTGGCCTGATCCTGCACTAGTGTACAATACAATTGTCGATCGAATCATAAATCACCCAGAATTATCACAGTTTATATCGGTTGCATTTATTAGTCAGTTAAAGGCCACCATCGGAGAGGGTTTAGATATTAATGTAAAAGGCACGCTAAACCGCAGGGGAAAGGGTATCAGAAGGCCTAAAGGCGTATTTTTTAGATACATGGAATCTCCATTTGTCAATGCAAAGGTCACTGCATTCTTCTCTTATCTTCGAGATTATAATAAAATTGCCTCAGAATATCACAATAATACTAAATTCATTCTCACGTTTTCATGTCAAGCATATTGGGCATCTGGCCCAAACTTCTCCGCCTTGAAGAATGTTATTAGGTGCTCCATAATTCATGAATACATTTCTAAGTTTGTGGAAAGAGAACAGGATAAAGGTCATATAGGAGATCAGGAGCTACCGCCTGAAGAGGACCCTTCTCGTGAACTAAACAATGTACAACATGAAGTCAATAGTTTAACGGAACAAGATGCGGAGGCGGATGAAGGATTGTGGGGTGAAATAGATTCATTATGTGAAAAATGGCAGTCTGAAGCGGAAGATCAAACTGAGGCGGAGATAATAGCCGACAGGATAATTGGAAATAGCCAGAGGATGGCGAACCTCAAAATTCGTCGTACAAAGTTCAAAAGTGTCTTGTATCATATACTAAAGGAACTAATTCAATCTCAGGGAACCGTAAAGGTTTATCGCGGTAGTAGTTTTTCACACGATTCGATAAAGATAAGCTTACATTATGAAGAGCAGCATATTACAGCCGTATGGGTCTACTTGACAGTAAAATTTGAAGAGCATTGGAAGCCTGTTG
>NZ_WWRX01000032.1:0-2346 GCF_009875575.1 Eggerthella sp. BIOML-A4
CCCTAGAAGTATTACGTGATTTTCTGCCCCTTACCCTCGTTGCTACTCTCCTTTTTTTCGTGGGAACCGCTTTAGGGCCCTCAGTGATGGTGTTTTGTAATTTATATGCTCCTCTTGCATTTGTGTCTCTACTTCTTGTTCGCCTGGAGGGAACTTCTTCATTTGTATTAGCATGGTTCACTTCAGTCCTTCCTTCCAACTCACTCTTTTTTTGCTGTAAACGATTCTCTGCCGCCAGTTCATTGAAACTATTGAATATATCCTTTAGAGATTCCGGGATGAATAAATCACCTATTAAAGCAGCTTGACGATCTGGTGGAACTAAAGTAAGCAATTGGGTAACGACGCTTACGAGCTTCATAACATCTTCTTCCGTTGGAGCTGGTGGGACTAATAACTGTGTACAATCCATTTTTCTCATGAGCATTTCGGTAGCTCTCTTCTTGTCTTTCTCGGGCAATCTTCCTATTATTATAGCAATAGATTTGTATAGTTGCTTTCTATTGTCTAACAGCTTGTTATTCTGTAGCATCAAATCTATGGCAGCCTGACTTGCTTCTTGTGAAGAGAGCATACCATTTCCAATCGAATCAAACCTTTCCTTAACCATCTTCGCAGCAGGCAAAATTACCTCAGCACTGGAGTCAGAAGATACGCTGGAATCTTCTGCGCTAGAATCAAGACCATACGGCCTACCGGTTGTGAGAGATTCCATGGGCCTTATGACATATCCTGGAAAGAGTAGCTCATCAGACTTACGTTTACTCTCTATATCAATATCTACATCAGGAGCAATCATTTCAATAAACAGCCGACATACATCCCAGACGCTATAAGCTGTACGTGCTTTTACCGTCAGATTCTTGGCTGTTTCAATGTCGTCCATTTTGGTTTTCTTTTACCAGTATTGTTCGTTTGATAATGTATTCTTGCTTATTACATTATAAAATCTGTGCAGATCACATGTCAAAACAACTTTTTATCACAAGATAGTACCGCAAAACGAACCTGCGGGCCGTCTAAAAATTAAGGAAAAGCAGCAAAGGTGCATTTTTAAAATATGAAATGAAGATACCGCAGTACCAATTATTTTCGCAGTACAAATAATGCGCGGCCGGTGCATTTTTCGAAAGAACGCGAGACAAACAGGACAATTAAAGTTAGTTTTTCGAGTTAGCGTGTTTGAATACTGCAAGATACAAGATAAATAGAGTAGTTGAAACTAGATATCAATTGCACACAAGATCGGCGCTAAGCATGCCACAATTTGATATATTATGTAAAACACCACCTAAGGTGCTTGTTCGTCAGTTTGTGGAAAGGTTTGAAAGACCTTCAGGTGAGAAAATAGCATTATGTGCTGCTGAACTAACCTATTTATGTTGGATGATTACACATAACGGAACAGCAATCAAGAGAGCCACATTCATGAGCTATAATACTATCATAAGCAATTCGCTGAGTTTCGATATTGTCAATAAATCACTCCAGTTTAAATACAAGACGCAAAAAGCAACAATTCTGGAAGCCTCATTAAAGAAATTGATTCCTGCTTGGGAATTTACAATTATTCCTTACTATGGACAAAAACATCAATCTGATATCACTGATATTGTAAGTAGTTTGCAATTACAGTTCGAATCATCGGAAGAAGCAGATAAGGGAAATAGCCACAGTAAAAAAATGCTTAAAGCACTTCTAAGTGAGGGTGAAAGCATCTGGGAGATCACTGAGAAAATACTAAATTCGTTTGAGTATACTTCGAGATTTACAAAAACAAAAACTTTATACCAATTCCTCTTCCTAGCTACTTTCATCAATTGTGGAAGATTCAGCGATATTAAGAACGTTGATCCGAAATCATTTAAATTAGTCCAAAATAAGTATCTGGGAGTAATAATCCAGTGTTTAGTGACAGAGACAAAGACAAGCGTTAGTAGGCACATATACTTCTTTAGCGCAAGGGGTAGGATCGATCCACTTGTATATTTGGATGAATTTTTGAGGAATTCTGAACCAGTCCTAAAACGAGTAAATAGGACCGGCAATTCTTCAAGCAATAAACAGGAATACCAATTATTAAAAGATAACTTAGTCAGATCGTACAATAAAGCTTTGAAGAAAAATGCGCCTTATTCAATCTTTGCTATAAAAAATGGCCCAAAATCTCACATTGGAAGACATTTGATGACCTCATTTCTTTCAATGAAGGGCCTAACGGAGTTGACTAATGTTGTGGGAAATTGGAGCGATAAGCGTGCTTCTGCCGTGGCCAGGACAACGTATACTCATCAGATAACAGCAATACCTGATCACTACTTCGCACTAGTTTCTCGGTACTATGCA
>NZ_WWRX01000033.1:0-2046 GCF_009875575.1 Eggerthella sp. BIOML-A4
ACCATAGAAACTGCAAAGATAGACTCTTTGAGCAATGCGATCAGATTTTCTTGGGTAGTGTCTGAATTCGGCTTCTCAAGGAAACCGACCTCAGGCAATGCGCCATCACCATTTTTCCACAAGTTGAAAATGCGGTTTTCTCTGATTTGGTCAGCCATGCCATCTTTAAGCTCTACACCTACAATCTTCAAGTAAGCGTCAGCAAAGTAGTCAACGTCATTGGCTTTCTCGCTAGCAGCCTTGTTCAGAGCGTTGATGAGCGTTTTGACACTATCAAAGATACCTTGACGCTCTTCATTTTCAATCATTTCTACAACTGGCAATTTGCCGTAAATGTGGGGAGTGCGTTCATGGAATGTCACACTTCCTCCTAGCTGGAACGTTGTTTCAATGACTTCAGCAGACGTGATAACCTGACCATATCCATTGACTTCTCCATCATTGAAGGCATATCTGACCGCAAATAGTGGCTTTTCTTGAATACTGTTATCATGAACAATGAACATGTTGACTGGACTGTTGTAGGTTGTTCTGGTATTTCCTTCCTCGTCCTGATAGACATATAGGAAAGCATGGCCAAAAATATCTGCAATCTTTGCTAGCTCAAACTCATTGTCTTCCATGTCATTCAATTTGCGGAAATCATCAATGAATTTGCTTGTAGTATCGTCATCATGCGTGATTTTGACCGGGATACCGATTTGGTAGCCACTGAATGTGTCAACAATGTACTTGGCATAGTTAATGACAAGCCTATTGTCTGGCTTCCAGCTGTCCTTTTTAGGTGCTTTCAAAATATCATGCTTTGACATGTACATATTTTCATTCTCAATGTACCCTCTAAGCAATCTTGATTGATGAAGCTCCACTGCTTCTGACACCAATTCTGCTGTCACTTCTTCTGCTGATGTTGTAAATAGCTTTCGCTTGTTTAGACTGATTTGCGACATCAGAAACCTCCTTTGAATAATTTGATTTTGCTACCAATGCCCAAAGCATTTGAATAGATGGCATAGCGTAAAGCGTCAAGCACATCATCAAACTCTTTCAGCGGTTCATCTTTTGTGCTGTTTGGCTTCCACTTGTACTGGTAAATCTCATCAAAAAAGCGAGGTATGACACCACGCTTGATATATAATTTATTTTCTTTAAATAGCTTGGCAATCATTTCAATTCCAGCTATGACTGCCTTATTGGCATTGACTGTGACAATTCCTTCATTGTTGAAGCGGTCAACGTGTTCTGGTCTTGCTGAGTCAGCATAGAATGTTATATCTCCATACTTCTCTTTGAACTCCTTGGCACGGTTCACCCACCAATCAATCTCTTTGTATTGGTCAGCTATACCGTCAACCAGGTAGAGATTTTCTTGGTTGTCTTCGCCAATAATCACAATTGAACCGTAGTGGTCATATCCCCAGTCAACACCAGCGAAATACCTTACCATGTCAGGTAAGATGTCTATCTCGTGTATTGATTTATCATAATCAGAGTAGATTGCACCTTCAGCAATAGTCCAAAGGCCTAAAATATCTCTATCGTAAAACTTGCCGTTTGGTGTTGCTGATTTGATGTTCTCGATATATCTTTTTGAAAGAAACGTGTTGTCATCTAACTTAAAAGCAAAATCGATGATCATCTTGTCTTTATTATTGATATAGTCACGATTAAGCCAATGGTTGGGATTGTCTGGATTGCTATCCCATACTATACGCGCATCAGTCCCAGAACACCGTGAAATGATTTCTTTGAACACTACTTCATTAGCAAGTGACGCCTCATTTACATAAGCACCAAAAGAAGTAAAACCACGAGCACGTTTTAGTCCACTGATTAAACCAGTATAGACTTGAACGACTTTAACACCTCTGAAAGTGAAAGAGCCATGTTTATCATACTTAGGTTCGAAACCATATTTATTGTATAGTTCTTGCAACACGTTGTTTTGAATACTTGTTGAAGACGTGCCAGCTAAGATATACATTGGTTCATCTATGCCTAATCTATCCGCTATGGATCGCACACGGTCAAGCTCGGTTATAAACG
>NZ_WWRX01000034.1:0-1955 GCF_009875575.1 Eggerthella sp. BIOML-A4
CTGCAATAGCAAGAACCCACTTCTGCCATTCAGCCATTGGCAAGTTATCCCAAATGTTCTTCAGGACACGCTTAATGTTCTGTACGAATATTTCAACCGTTGACTTCAGATTGTTCATCAAGGTCTTGACATCTGCGTCAGCAGCACCAAAACCAGCCACAAGGTTCTGTCCAGCGGCAACCATGGCTTGGAATGATCCTGAAACAGTTTCACTTGCTTCCTTGGCAGTTGTTCCAGTAATTCCTAGCCTGTCCTGTGTGATCCCTATGGCTTCAATCAAGGTATGGAATGGAATATCTTTGACATTCTCAGCTGTTGCTTCAAATGTCCCATTTAATACACCAGACTCATTGACCAAACGTGCCATTTCTGACTGTGTACCACCGTAACCAAGTTTTAAGTTGTCCAGCATGGTGTAGTTGTCTTTGGCAAATCCTTGATAAGCGTTCTGAATATCGCCTATGGCGGTACCCATCTTGTTTGAGTTATCTGCCATTTGGACAATAGCCTTGTCACCATAAGCTGCAGCCTGTGCAGTATCACCGCCCAAGCCTTGCAAGAGCGTTGCAGAGAATGATGTTACCTGTTCCATGTATTTCACACCAGAAACACCAGCCCTTGTGTAGGCAGTTTCAGAGTTAGCAATCACTGTGGCTGCTGAGTCTTTGAACAAAGTTTCAACACCACCGACAGCTTGTTCAAGGTCCGCATAGGACTTGATGATGGCGGTAACCCCTGCCGCTACTGGTGCAGTAATTCCAGCAGTCAAGGCACTACCTACATCCATAAATGCGTCACCAATGGCACTGAGTGAAGTTGTTGTGCTTTTGAATTTCTCAACTGACTCCATAGCTTCACGCATTCCAGCAGTGAATTGGGATGTGCTGGCTGTCAATATGGCTTCTACTGTGTAAGATGACATTTTCAGTAACCTCCTTTCTCATAATTCTTCATACGTTTGGCAATGGCAATCAGATTGCTGTTGACCGGGGTAGCAAAGTTTTTCCCAAGGACATCATTTTTCCGCTTCTTCTCGTTATAGAAGTCGCTAAACTCCTTGAACACATACTCTTTACCGTTCTTCTCTCTTGCTTTCACAAGACGGTTCAGATAAGCTTGCAAATACAAGTCCTTTTCACGTTCTAACTCTTGGATTAAATGACCACGTTTCCTGAGCCTGTACTCATGCAAGGTCATTCTTCCAGCTTCAGCAAAATCTGTCACACCAAACAAGCCTAAAATGGTAGCCATCATGTCCTCATAGATTTCCTGTGAGTCATTGGCTACCGTTGTTTTTACTTGGCTTGTTTCTTCATTGCTTCCAGCATTTTTGTGACTTTTAGCTTGGTCATTGGTGCATTCTTTAAGGCAGATAAAAAATCATCAAAGACCTTCTCAAGATTGTCACCCTGCTCCTCAATCCATGTTTCAATGTCAGCAATGCTTGGGATTGATTTGAGCGTGTGTGTAGCTGACAAGATGATGTCTGCAATGACAACTGGGTTGAAGTCTTGTAAGTAGATAACAGCTGACTGAATACCCATACCGAATTTGACCCCATTTCCTGAAACTTCATAACGCTTGTCCATTTCTCGGATGAAGTCAATACCAAAGCTCAAGTCATACTTTTTGCCGTTAATTTCAATTTGTTTCATGTTTTTTACTCCTTAAAAAATAAAAGAGGGGAATTTCCCCTCTTAGTCTAAGATGTCAGTAGTGTTAGCGAATGCGTATTGAATAGCTGCTTCTTGGCCAGCTGTCAATGTTGCATTGCCTTCAACTGGTTTCCCGTTGATTGTCATTTCAGTTGAGATTGTTTCCAAGTCCTCAACATTTGCTGGAACTTCCCAGCTTGAAAGTTTGCCTTGCGCATAAAGTGCTGGATATTTTGAGTCAGACTTCTGACCAGCAAGGTCAATTTCCCAAACTTCCAAAACATAACCGTTGATAACTGA
>NZ_WWRX01000035.1:0-1793 GCF_009875575.1 Eggerthella sp. BIOML-A4
CGCTGCGCACCACCAAGCGCCCCGCCTCGATCCACACCTCAGCGCCTGATCCTGCCTTATCTTTATTGATCAGCCTTCTGCCGTCTTCGCAGTATTCGCACATTGCGCTCTCCTGTTTCCGCAAGATCGTCGAAGTCGATCCGCCCGTCTGTTTTATTCACGCTCCATCTTCACGGTGGTCGTAGTTCCCATAGCCGATGCTTCGTAGCTCAAAACTCCGTTCTCGTATTTGAACGCTTTCGTCGCATCGCTTGAAGCCAGCATCGCCTTGTCCGTCTGCTCGGTATCATTGGCAGATTCCCAGCTGTAGCTGTCGGTCTCCTCTGTCGGAGCAACGTAGGAGCCAGCCCAATAAAGCGATTTGGTATCTCCTCCGTTGGACACCCAATTGATCGTGATGGTTTCACCCGAAATTGTAGCGATCTGGTAGCTGTCCTCGGAGTTCTTATTAGACTGCGTCCACTCACCCGTCAGATCGAGCGGCTGCGCCTTCTCTTCCTGCTTCGGCTGCTCCTGAGCCGTCGTCGGCTGATCGGATCCACCCTCCGGCTTCTCAGGCGACCCGCATCCAGCAAGGGTCAATGCAAGCGCTCCAGCGCAACCGACAACGGCAACCTTTCCTACTATCCTCTTCATTTTTCATCTTCCTTTCGTCTGGAACTTTTTAAAACTTAATCGGTTTCGCTGGAAGCGTCTTCCAGAAAATCTCACCGATGAGATGCACGGGCGGAGAAGCCGGGTCCTTGGTGTTGATAGCTATGTCCGGGTACTCGTCGGCCATGGTGCTCTCGGCATGCAAGACGATAGTGTTGCCGGCGAAGAATACGCGTTTTATCGTCGCCTCGTCCCCGTTGACGCCGACCAACGCCACGCTCCCGTCGCGCACCTCCATATCGGGATCGCAAATCGCGATCTCGTCGTCGCGAAATACAAGATCCATGCTTGACCCCGCCGGCTTGACTCCGAAAGCGCGAGGGTGGCTCTCCGCGAACTCGTCGGGAATGGTAACCTCCTCGCCGTGCTGCTCATACACCTCTCGCCACTCTCCTGCTGCGACATTGCCCAGCATTGGGACAACATGATAGGAATATGAAGGCTTCATTATTTCGGAGCTTGCAAAACGTTCTTTAGATGCTAGCCCGTTCTCTAAGCTAAGTAGATCGTCGGTTGTTATCCCAAAGGCATCCACTATGCTCTGGATGTTCTTAGCCGAAGGAAAAGAAACACCCCTCATCCAAGAAGAAACAGTTTGCTTTTCAATCGAAGCTCGTCGAGCGATCTCCGATTGCGAAACCCCCTCCTTACGCATTAACGCGTTGAGATTGGCTATCAGAACGCTCTGGATTTCGTGTTCGGTTAACATTTCTTCTCCAAAGGTAATTTTATATCGTTCAGTAAAAAAATTATATACTCCGTATTGACTTCGGTATAGGGTAAATTTACTATTGTCGTTGTCGAAAGGAGGTGAATATGCCGGAGGTTACCAACTTCGTTGAAGTAGCTCGTGGAGCATCGGGCTATCAAAAGAAGGAATTTGCGGAATTCCTCGAGGTCGATCCGCAGACTTACAGGAAAATCGAGAGCGACCCTGACAACATGACACTTGGCATGGTGAAGTCATTGCTGCCAAAGTTGAACCGCTATAGTCGGCAAATCCTTCAGGAGTCTATCAACGAAATTTTTTTGTCTTGTGAGTAAATTCTAAATTGTCGCATCGAACTTTGAGAATCGAATAGCCCGGAAGGCGGCAGCCGAAAGGAGCCGCCATGGGATCAATAGAGAGGATTCGCGCG
>NZ_WWRX01000003.1:0-228906 GCF_009875575.1 Eggerthella sp. BIOML-A4
GGATCCCAGTCGTTCCAAGAATTGACTATCTTCGCCATGACAGTCTCCTTTCTCCGGCAGCGCTTCCGGCGCCGCCTTCAAGGTCTTCGGGTGGCGTGTCCACCTCTCTGTGAAGATATTGTGATGGGCTGGGAAACGCTATTCAAAGGGCGCAGTCCGTTCGGTGTCGCGGTGCCGTTGCACAAGGTCATCCGTATGTCCGAGTTGCGGAATTAAAGAATATGATTGTCAACTATGCCGGACAATTGTGCAAGAATGTAACGTGCTGTCAGGCGTTTCGGTGCTGTATATTTAATTCGGTTGACAGGTTTCTTGCAGGTTCAAGTCGGGGTGCTCTAAGAGGAGGCTTTGTATGCTGCCGGATCTTGCTCATGGACAGGACATCTTCGGATCGCCCGAGCTGCGCACGAAGATGAAGATACTGCATGCCGTCGACAAATCGCTCGATCGCATCACGATCGCCGAGATATGCGAGAACGCGGGAATATCCCGGCAGACGTTCTACCGCCATTTTCAAAGCAAATACGACATCCCTTGGTGGCATTCCATCTTCTGCCGGCAGTTCTACCTCAACGAGATAGGGCGCACCATCGATTGGAAGACAGGGTACTATCATCATCTCCGGCTTATCGCGCAGGAGCGCGATTTCTACCGCAAGTCCATCCAGTACAGCATCAACACGCCCTTCGGCCAGACCGTTATGCCCGAGAACCGCAAGACGGTGCTGTTGGAGACGCTCGAGAAGTACCGCCATGTGACCGTGAACGACAACATGCGGTTCATCGTGGAGATATTCTCGAAGCTGGAGTGCGAGGTGCTGAACGACTGGTTCCGCTCGGATGCGCCCACCGACCTCGTGCGTTGGACCGACGATCTCGTGAGCCTCGTGCCCGACCGCCTGTACCGCGCGCTGAGGATCGACGAGCCGGGTGGAACCTCGGCTGGTTAGGGGCGCCGACGTCCTGCGGACGCAGCGGGGGAGGGCTTGGCCAGCGGGCGCGCATCATCGCTCGAAAAACACGTTTTCGGAAGCGATTCCGTGTTTTTCGAGCGATGATGCCCATCATGCTTGTGGGCGTTGCGGGAAACGCTTTTCCGGAAGCGCATGATGTCGTACAATACGCACGCACGCGATTCACGCGCACGCCAGTGTGGCGCAACGGTAGCGCAACAGTTTTGTAAACTGTGGGTTGCAGGTTCGATTCCTGTCACTGGCTCCACGGAACACCAGGCCACCGGCTCTTTCGCCGGTGGCCCTTTTCGTAGTTAGGGGTAGAACGCCCCTGACATACCTACAGGAATAAGCTGCCTACTCCAAGAACTCGCTGCGAGCCTATCCCTCGATTTTGCAAGGCGCGCGGCTGGAGCGAATTCGCGATCGTCGGCACCCCGCCGCGCGAGAAGGTCGGCGGTTTTCGGCGGTAATCGACGCGATTCCGTCGTTCGTTTGGGGCGACGCTGCTTGCGGCGGGCTTTCTCATGCTGGTTCCGGCGGCCAACGCGTAGGGTACGCGAACTGTTCGCGGGTTTCACAGAGCCTTCTGCTCGCCGGCGCGCTATACTCTTTCGAACGAAATGCGTAGGGGGACGGTGAGCAAGCCGTCTCGGCCTCCGAGGCTTTCGCTCGGGAGGCAGGCGAGAGGAGTGCGATGAACCCGCTGTTCGACGAAGCGCTGTCGTTCGTGAGCGACACGGTGCGCCGGTTTTACGCCGGAACGGGCATCGAGCAGGTGGTTGAGCGCTTTTCCGACGATCTCTCGTGGATAGGAGCGGGCGAGGTGGAATTCTCGACCAGCGCCGAAGAGATCGTGTCGTATTTGACGAAGCGCGCGCCGCTTGCGCCTCCGTGCGAGGTTTTCGACGAGGAGTTTTACCTGGTGAACGTCACGGAGTGCAGTTGCACCGTGATGGGTCGCTACAATGTGCGCACGCGCGAGGACTCGCAGCTGGTGATCGAAGAGCGCCAGCGGTGCAGCTACGAGCTGGTGGATGCGGGCGGAGAGCTCAAGATCCGCCATGTCCATGCGTCGAATCCCTATCGGGCGATGAGGGACGAGCGGTACTTCCCCTTCGAGGCCGGCAGGCAGACCTACGAGTACTTGCAGCAGCTCGTGCGCGAGAAAACGGCCACCATCGATCTGCTCACCGACAACATCACGGGCGGCCTCAAGATGAGCGAGGACGACGACGTGTACACGCTGTCCTACGTCAACGAGGGTCTGGCGCGCATGCTCGGCTACACCATCGAAGAGCTGATGGAGGTGAGCGGCGGCACGGCGGTGGGCATGGTGCATGCTCCCGATCGCGCGCAGGCGCTCGCCGATGTCGCGCGCTGCTTCGCCGAGGGGCCTACGTACGAGACGGAGTACCGCGCGCGCCGCAAGGACGGTACGCTGGCGTGGGTGCTCGATTCGGGTCGCAAAGTGCAAACCGAGGACGGTGCGGTGAAGATCGGCAGCGTGCTCATGGACATCACGTCGCGCAAGGAGGCGGAGATCGCGCTCGCGGTGGAGCGGGAGCGCTACCGCATCGCGCTGCGCAGCGTTACCGACGTGCTGTTCGAATACGATATCGAGCGCGACGTGCTGGTCGAGTACGAGCGCGCGCCCGGCGCGGACGGCAGCGCGCTTCCCGAGGAGCGTCGGATCGAGCGCTACACCGAGATGATCGCAGAAGGCGGGCGCATCCATCCCGACGACTGCGAGCGCCTGGCCGAGGCGCTGCAGGGCGGC
Organism: Eggerthella sp. BIOML-A4; assembly: GCF_009875575.1. Taxonomy (NCBI): domain Bacteria; kingdom Bacillati; phylum Actinomycetota; class Coriobacteriia; order Eggerthellales; family Eggerthellaceae; genus Eggerthella; species Eggerthella sp. BIOML-A4. The sequence goes on from NZ_WWRX01000003.1 coordinate 2,733, forward strand.
GAGTCGGTGACGCTCGACGTGCGTCGTCTTTTCGGGGGCTCGCCGGAAGGCGACTGGCGTTGGACGCGCATGCACGCCATGATGCTGTACGACCGCAACGGAGCGCCCGTGCGCACCATCGGCAGCTGGCGAGACATCACCGCGGAGCGTCGTCAGCTTGAAGACCTCGCCGACCAGGCGCGACGCGATCCTCTGACCGGGCTGTTCAATCAGAGCGCCACCTCCGAGCTCATCGACCCGCTGTTGCGCACCGGTGCGAAACGCGGCGTGGGAGCTCTGCTCGTCATCGACATCGACGACTTCAAAGGCGTGAACGATACGTTCGGCCATCTGGCCGGCGACGAGCTGCTGTCGAACGTGGCGCGGTCGCTTGAAGAGGCGTTGGCGTCGGACGACGCCATCGTTGCGCGTATCGGCGGCGACGAGTTCGTCGCGTATCTGCCGCACGCCGATCTCGTTCAGGCGCAGCGGGCTGCTCTGCGGGTGAACGGGCAAAGATGCGAAGGCCGCGCGCTCGTCACGCTCAGCGTGGGCGGAGCGTTGGCCGGTATCGACGGAGGAACGTACGAATCGCTGTTCGACGCGGCCGACCGTGCGCTGTACGAGGCGAAGCGCAAGGGTAAGGATCGCGTCAGCTTCGCGGGCGAAGCGCGTCCTTGAACGCGGCGGCATCGTCGGGCGTGGTCTTGATCGCGCGCACGAGGCGGGGCTTTCCGGTGAGGCCGCGCACTTCGAGGGGTTCCGCCAGCTCGATCCACAACGCCTGCCCGCCCATGGCCGCCAGGTTCAGAAGCTCCCTCTTCGGGACAGCGGGATCCTGGGAACCGACGCGCGCGATGCGGTCGAGGGGGATGCGCTCGCAGACGAGCATGCCCCAGCGCGCCACCAGCTCGACATCGTCCACCAGAAGCGGGTTCAGCACGACGGCGCGGGCTTCGGCGATCATCCAGAGGATCGTGTAGAGGGAGAGTGCGGTCAACACGCATGCGGCCGCGACGCTGAACCGTGCTGCCAACAGGTGCGCGGCGACCGTCTCGACGGCGATGAGAACCAGCATGACGCCGACCGCGGCGACGTAGCCGCTTTGCCGGTGGGACGAGAACGCCCGGTAGCCGTGCGGCATGTGCGGCGCGCGGCGCCACGAAGCCGACGCGTAGTACCACATGACGCACTCGAGCGCCGCCATGCGCGCGACCCGTTCATTGCGAACGAGAGCGGAAAACGCGTCCGAGAACCAGTCGAGCGGGTTGTCCGAGGATGCTTTCGCCGTGCGGAAGCGGCGGACGAGGCGGAGGACCTCGCGCGCGGCGATGCCCAGCTCCACTCCGACGGCGCACAGGCCGAGCGGCGCCAGCAGCGACGGCTTGTCGGGCGCGGCGAACTGCAGCGACACGAGGCCGCCCAGCCAGATGACCGGCAGCACCAGCAAGGGCGACAGCCTGTAGCGTCGCACCACGAGGAGGTAGAAGACCGCCGGGACGAACACCATGAGGTCGAACGGCATCGCAAATCCCGACGCGAAGTCGAATCCGGTTGCGGGGACGGTTGCCATGCAGGCGAGGTCGATGCCGTATAGAGCAAGGCAGGCGAGCAGGGCGATCGCCATGCGCGGCAGGGCGCGGGAGGGCGGCGCGGGGGTTCCAACGGGCGCGAACGGCATGGGGCCTCCTGACGTGTGCGTGACGATGCTGCTCTTCGCATGGTAGACCATGACGCAGCGTCGGGGTCAACGGGGATACGCCGTCGGTGGCTGCGGAATCGCGGAAAACGTTTCGGTCTTTAACGAATCTTTATAAACCGGGCGCATCCTGTTCTCAGGCAAGAGAAAGGGCAGGCTCTATGGGATTCATGGTGGAAACGAACGATCTCACGAGGACGTTCAAAGGGCAGAAAGCGGTCGACCGGGTGTCGCTGCATGTGCCGGAAGGATCGGTGTACGGCCTTTTGGGGCCGAACGGCGCGGGGAAGTCGACGCTGCTCAAGATGCTGTGCGGCATGCTGCGGCCCACCTCGGGCGAGATCGCTTTCGCGGGTCGTCCGTGGACGCGCGACGACTTGAACGATATCGGGGCGCTCATCGAGTCGCCCCCGCTGTACGACAACTTGACGGCGCGGGAGAACCTGCGCGTGCGCACGTCGCTTCTGGGCGTTCCCGAAAGCCGTATCGACGAGGCGCTGGCCACGGTGGGACTTCCCGAAACGGGCAGGAAGCGCGCGGGCCAGTTCTCGATGGGCATGAAGCAGCGTCTGGGGATCGCGCTCGCGTTGGTGGGTCATCCGAGGCTGCTGATCCTGGACGAGCCGACCAACGGCCTTGATCCGGTGGGCATTCAAGAGCTGCGTGCCCTCGTCCGCTCGTTTCCGGAGCACGGCATCACGGTGGTGCTGTCGAGCCATATCCTGAACGAGGTGGAGCATATGGCCGATCTTGTGGGGATCATCGTGGAGGGCCGTCTGGCCTACGAGGCTCCACTCGGCGAGGGCGTCGATTTGGAGCGTTTGTTCATGGACGTGTGCCTGGGGAAGGCGGTGGCATGATGGAGGCGCGGACGAGGCCGTTCTTCTCGGTGTTCAGAGCGGAGGTGCTGAAGGGCCGCCGCGGGGCGCCGCGCAAGGTGGCGCTGATCGCGCCGTTGCCGTTCTGCGCGCTGGGCGTGCTGTCCTCGGGCGTCATTCCTGGCACGGGCGCGACCGGGGGTGTCGCAACGTATTTGTGGAACTTCTGGTACGTGCTCATGATGCCCGTCGCCATCGCGCTCATCTGCGTCTCGGTGGCGAACATCGACGCTCGGCAGAAGCTGCGTTCGGTGCTGGCGCTGCCGTTTCCCCCGGCGCGCACGTGGTGGGCGAAGGTGTGCTACGCGCTGGCGCTGGCGTTCGCTGCGAACCTCGCGGTGCTGGTCTGTTCGACGGCGCTTGGAGCGATGGGCGTTGATGCCCCCGGTTTTGCCGAGGGGCTGGCCGCGGCGACCATCTTGACGGTTGCGAGTTCGTGGATGGTTCCTGCGGCGCTGGCGCTGACCGTGCGGTTCGGGACGCTTGCGGGCATCGCAATTCCGGTGCTGTTGCAGCTGGGCGCGGGTATCGCGCTGTACTCGTCGGCGGCGTGGTTCGCGTTCCCGCCGGCGACGACGCTCTGCGCCGTGTCGCCGCTTCTGGGCGTGGCGCCGTCCGGCGTGCCCTTGGAGGCGGGCGAGGCGCTGGGCGCGTTCGGTTGGGAGGCCGTGGTCGGCATCGTCGTGGCCGCGGTGCTGTTCGCCGTGCTGGCATGGGCTGGGGCGACGTGGTTCTCGAAGCGTGAGGCTGCTTGATGGCCGGGGCGGAGGCGCGCGCGAAGGCGCGCGAGGCCGGGACGCGAACTTGCGAGGCGGAGCCCGGTCGGGCGCGCGTGACGTTTCGGCGCGCGCTGCGCTCGGAGGCGGTTAGGATGCGCCACTCGCCGCTTGTGGTGCTGCATGTGGCGCTGGCTGTCGCGCTCGGCGCGCTGGCGGGTGCGTACTTCGCGTTCTCGGCATGGGATTCCCTGCTGGGAACCGACGCGTTCTTCCAGCTGCTCGGCGCGGGCGCGCCGCTTCTGGCGGGCATATCCTGCGGCTTGGCGGCGGATGCCGAGCAGCGGGCGGGCGAGGGCGCGAACGTGCTGGGCGTGTCGTCGAGGCGCGGCGCGCTGGCGGCGAAATTGGCGGCGCTGTTGGCGCTGTGCCTGATGGCTGCCGCTATCGCAGCCGCATTGTTCTGCGGCGCGCTGGCGCTGGCGGGCCGTTCGCTTCCCGATACGGCTGCGGTGGCGCTTGCGACGGCGGGCATCGCGTTGGGCAGTTTGTGCTCGTACGCCATCCTGTGGTGCGTCGCGCTGCGCTTCGGTCGCAACGCCTCCATCGGGATGGGGACGCTCGGTTTCATCGCGGCGCTGACGCTGATGGGAGGGCTGGCGAACGGCTTGGTCACCGGCACGTTCAGCGGAGCGTTCAGCATTGGGGCGGCCGCGTTCGTGCCGTTCGCGTGGCCCTCGCGTCTGGCTTCGCTTCCCTTGGAGCTGTCCATCGCCGCGGGCATGGGGGCGCAGGCGCAGGTCGAGGCCCTGGCCGCGGCGTACGCGACCGTGACGTGCGCATGCACGGCTATCACGGCGGTCGTGCTGGCGGTGGCGCTGGCGGCCGCGAACCGCTTCGAGAACCCGCGTCGCAGCGGCGAATAGGAACGGATGACCTGAAGGAACGGGGCCGATGCCTCGTGCTACACTCGTGCGAGACGGAAGGAGGAACGATGGCCTGCATACTCGCGGTCGACGACGACGAGGCGATCCGCAACCTGCTGGGACGCGTGCTGGGCAAGGACGGGCACGACGTGCGCTGCGCCGCATGCGCCGAGGAGGCGCTGGCGCTGAAGCTCGACCGCTACGATCTGGTGCTGCTGGACGTGATGATGCCGGGGACGGACGGGTTCGAGCTGTGCCGCGCCATCCGCGGCTCGGTGGACGCGCCCATCGTGTTCCTCACGGCGAGAAGCTCCGAGGACGATGCCGTGTACGGCCTGGGCCTGGGGGCGGACGACTACCTGCGCAAGCCCTTCGGCGCGGCCGAGCTGCGCGCGAAGGTGGCGGCGCACCTGCGGCGGGAGCGGCGCGAGCGCAAGCACGCGCTGTCGTTCGGCGCGCTGCGGCTCGACCTCGCGTCGCGCGAGGCGTACGTGGGCGAGGCCGCCGTGCCGCTGACGAAGACCGAGTTCGACGTGTGCGAGTTCCTGGCGCGCCATCCCGGTCAGGTGTTCTCGCGCGACCAGATCGTGGAGAACGTGTTGGGATGGGACGCGGAAAGCGCCGCGTCGACGATATCGGTGCATGTGGCGAACGCGCGCGCGAAACTGAAGGTGGCGGGCGCCGAGCCCATCGACACGGTGTGGGGAGTGGGGTACAAATGGACGGCGTGAAGCGGGACGTGCGGGCGCATGGAGCGCGCGGCGCGAGCCGCGGCCGCGGGCGCAGGTTTCCCTTGGGCGCGCTCATCCTGCGCTACTTCGCCTACGTGCTGGCCGCGCTGCTGGCGCTTGCGCTGGTTGCGTACGCAGCGTTCGGCGTGCTCGTCGGAAGCGGGACGGTGCTTCTGGCGAACTACGGCGATACGGCCCTGGACGAGACGTCGGCGCAGCTCGCCGCGCTGCCCTCCGCCGATGCCGACGCGATCGACGCCGCCGTGCCCTCGGCGTACAGGTGGGCGCTGTTCTCGCCGGACGGCGCGTATGCGGCCGGCGACGTTGCCGCGGGTGCGGTCGACGATGCCCGCGCGGCCGCGTTCGACGGCCTGGCCATCGATTACGAGACGTTCGGCATGACGCGGTACGAGCCGGTGACCTTGGCCGACGGCTCGGTATGCGTGCTCGTGTACCAGTATCTGCCGCAGTTCGCCTCGAAGGATCTGCGCGACGCGCTGCCGAACCCGCAGAACCTGCTGCTGGGCGCGCTCGCCGTGCTGTCGGTGCTGACGCTGGTGGGCATCGCCGCGCGCGCCGCACGGGTGATCTCGCGCAAGATGGAGCCGCTCGCGGACGCCGTGCGGCGCATCGAGGAGCGCGACCTCGACTTCGAGGTTGCCTCGTCGCGCGTGCGCGAGATCGACGACGTGCTGGCCGCGATGGACGACATGCGCGCCTCGCTCAAGGACTCGCTGGAGGCGCAGTGGCGGGGCGAGCAGGCGCAGCGCGAGCAGATCGCCGCGCTCGCGCACGATTTGAAGACGCCGCTCACCGTGGTGCGCGGCAACGTCGACCTGCTGTTGGAAGGCGAGCTCTCGGGCGAGCAGCGCGCGTGCGCGGCCGACGTCGCCGAGGGCGCGCGCCAGATGGGAACGTACGTGTCCGCGCTCATCGACGCGTCGCTGGGCGCGGGCGCATCGTTCGCGCCCAGGGAGGCGCGGCTGCGGCCGCTGCTCGAGCGCTTGCGAGCGCAGGTCGAGGCGCTGGCGGCGGCGAGCGGCGTGCGCGTCGTTTGGAGCGAGGGCGCGGACCTGCCCGAGACGATGCTGCTGGACGAGGCGCTGGTGGAGCGGGCGGTGGCGAACGTGGCGGCGAACGCCGTCGAGCACGCTCCGGCCGGGTCGTCGGTTGCGGTGGACGTGCGGGCAGACGTCGCCGCCGGCTGCTTGGCGCTGAGCGTGGCCGACGAGGGCCCGGGTTTCTCGCCGGAGGCTCTGAGCCGCGGCTGCGAGCGCTTCTACCAGGGCGATGCCGCACGCGCGACGCGCGGCCACAGCGGCCTCGGGCTCCACGTTGCCGCCGAGGCAGCCGCGCGCCATGGCGGCTCGGTGGAATTGGCCAACCGCAGCGCCGCCGAGGGCGGCGGCGCGCGGGTGGCGCTGCGGTTGCCGCTGGGCCATGCGGCGCCGCAGGAGCCGGTCGGGCCGACGGGCTACGCGGAGTAGAGCCCGTCCTTGTTGAAGCGGTACCACGACTCGACGGCCTCCTCGGGCTTCCTTGCGGGCAGCGCGTCGGACTGGAAATGGCGAAAAACTATCGAATTCGGAAGAGGTCGCGCATTTCGTGAGGGGCGGCCTCGCTCTGTCGGAAAAGCCTCCTTCTATGAGCAGGCGTTATGGAGAAGAGGGTTTTTCGGCGCCCCGCAGGTTGGCTCGCAGGGTTCCGAATTCGATGCTTTTTCGCCATCGCGTGCGCTGCTGGATGCTCGGGCGCGCTGGCGCTCGGCTAGTCGGCGGGCTCGACCTTCCGTGCACGGTTTTCTACGAAACGCCGTAAGCTTCCTTTCGCGTGCCTTCCGCATTCTTCCGGTTGCGAACGTTTCCCCAGGTCGCGTTTGCCGTGTCGCTCCGCGCATCTTCAGCTCTCGCGAAAACGCAACATTTCGTTCGAAACCGTGCACGAGCCGGGAGAACGGATTCTTCCGATCGGGCGCCGAGGGCCGAGGGCGGGGACAAGGCTCGGAGGAGGGTCTTTCGCACTCGCTCGGTTGACGCGCGCCCGGGAAAGTCAACCGATGCTCGCTTGCGTCAACCGCTCGCGTTCCCCATACTGTAGGGCAGGGCGCGCCGAGCGGGAGAAGGAGCCTTGCATGCACGACATTAACTTGGGAGCCGCCATCGCGCGCGAGCGCCGTGCGGCGCAGGTGACGCAAGGCGAGCTGGCCGCGCACCTGGGCGTGACGAAGGCGGCCGTGTCGAAGTGGGAGCTGGAGCAAAGCATGCCCGACGTGGCTCTGCTGCCGCGCATCGCCGCCTACTTCGACCTCACGCTGGACGAGCTGTTCGACTATCGGCCGCAGCTGGTGGGCGACGATCTGCAAGACGCCTACCTGAGGCTGCTCGCGCAGTTCGACGAAGATCCCGAAGCCGCTTTCGCGAACGCCGAGGACCTCGTCCGTTCGCACTACTCCTGCTGGCCCGCGCTGCAGCAGATGGGCATGCTCTACGTGCAGCGCGCAACCCTCGACCCCGACCGCGCCGAAGCTTTGGCCGCACGCGCCGCAGAGCTGTTCGAGCGCGTCGAGCGGCATGCCGACGATGTGGAGCTTGTGCGCGCCGCGCGGATGATGCGCGCTTCCGTCATGAGCGTGCAGGGTGACTTGGACGGATGCATCGCCCTGTTCGAAAGCCTCAAGCCCGACAGGACGGCGGCGAACATCGATCTCATGCTGGCCAGCATGTACCAGCAGAGAGGCGACCTTGACGCCGGCTTGAAGCTGTTCCAGGAATCGATGGGCTGGTGCGTGATGAACGCCATAAGCTGCGTCTCGGCGCAGATCCCGCTGTACGCCGACGACGCCGAGCACCTGGAGGCGCTCCTGCGGGCCGGCGAAGGCGTGCTTTCCGGGTTCGATTTGCAGAACCAGAGCCCGATGACGGTGCTCACGTTCTGCACGAACGCATCTTCCGCGTGTTTGCAGGCGGGCGACGAGGATCGAGCCGCGAGCTATCTCGAGCGCTTTACGTCTTTGCTGGAGGAGCTTGACGCGCGCACGCTGGTGTACGGCCGGAACCAGAGCGCGCTGTACGATCGGGCGCCCGAGCTTTGGAGCGTCGATCCCGGCCAGGAGCATATCGCGGAAACCCGGTTCGGCGCGATCGACTTCAGGCGGCAGTGCGCGCAGATGGTGGCAGCGCAGCCCGTCTGGGCCGAACGTGCCGGCGATTCGCGTTTCAAGCCGCTGTTCGACCGACTGGAGGCCCTATGAGCGAAGCGGACGTGCTGTATGTGGAGGACTTGGCCTATCGCTATGGCAAGACGGAAGTGTTCGCCGGCGCGTCGCTTTCGTTGCGGGCGGGCGAGGTCGCGTTTCTCACCGGGCCGAACGGGGCGGGTAAGTCGACGCTTCTGCGCTGCCTGGCCGGCTGGGACGCGCCTGCCGAGGGGCGGGTGGAGCTGTGCGGAAGGCGCTTCGACGGCGCGGATCGCGCGCAGCGAAGCCTGCTGGCCTTCGTGCCCGACGTCCCCTCGTTCTACGACGACCTTACAGCGGGCGAGCATATCCGCTTCGTGCGGCAGGCGAACCGTATGAGCGCCGACGACGACCCGTCGGAGCGGCTCATGGCTCTCTTCGGCCTCGACGGCCATCGCGACCAGCTGCCCTCGGCATACTCGCGCGGCATGCGTCAGAAACTGGCGCTCGTGCTGGCCTTCGCCCGCGCGCCGCGCTTGCTGCTGCTCGACGAACCGTACGGGCCGCTCGACCCGGACGCCTCCGGGGTGTTGAGCGGGCTTATCGAGGAAGCGCGCAGCGCCGGCGCGGCCGTGCTGGCCAGTTGCCATCATGACGTGCCCAACCTGCGGCCGGACGCGCTGCTGCGTCTGGAAGACGGCCGCCTCGCCGTGCTCGATGCGCGTGACGGAGGCGAAGGACGCATGGTGCGGAACGCGTTCGGCGCGAGCTTCGGAGGCGACGATGCATGACGTTCGCCTGCTGCTGTGGCTGAGAGCGCGCCATGCGCGCTCGGCTCTGAACCGAACCTTGCACCTCGTGGGCGCCGGCGTCGACGACGGCGGCTGGGGAGAGCGCGCTTACCAGCTGTACGCGGTGGGCATCATGCTCGTGTGGGCCGCGCTCATGGCCGCAGCGCTCGTCGATGCGATCCAGGGGGTCTTCGTCGGCCTCGCCGCCGCCGTATGCTCGCTCGCGGTTCAGGGGGCGCTGCTCGCGGTGGCGCTCGTCCTGCTGCGCGTCGGCATCGCGGGCGCGCGCACGACGCCGTTGAAGCTGTCGCATCCCGACATAGCCTATCTGGCGGCCAGCGCGGTGAGCGCGCGGGCGCTCGCGGGCGTGTCGGCCGGAGTGCAAGCTTTCGCAGGCGCGGCTGCCGGGGCGGCGCTAGGGTTTCTGCTGGGCGTGGGGTTGGAGAGCGCGTCCGTACTCGCGGGCGCGCCGGCCGCGGTGGCGCTCGCAGGTGCGGCGCTGGCTGCGGCTGCGGTTGCGCTCGGCTGGGTCGTAGGTTTCGTCCGGCTGGCAAGCGATGGCTGGAGCGGATGGCACACGGCTGCGGCCGCATTCGTTCTCGTGGCGTTTGCCGTTTCCTGGTGCGGCGTCGCGCTGGCTGCGGGCGCCGATGCGCTGTTGGCTCCTGCGACGTTCGCGGTTCTTTCCGTGGGCGGATTCCTCGTCCTCGCCGTCGCGGCGATCGCCCTCGCCCTGCTTGCGCCGCGCGTGGATATGACGCGCGTTATCGACGAGAACTCCCTGCATGCCGATCTCTGCCGGTTCGGCATGCTGTCGCCCCTCGACCGCAACGACATCGCCGAATACCAGCGTCGCCGCAAGCTGGCCGACCGTCCCGTGCGGTTCTCCCTGCCGCGCGGGGAGGGCCGCCTCGCCCTCGTGCAGCGCGCCGCGCTGTCGCATGCGCGCCAGTACGACGGCCTTGCGAGCCTCGTGATGCAAGGGGCGTTCGTCGTGCCGCTCGGGGTGCTCGCGCTCCTCGGCGCGGGCGGCCCCGTGCTGTTCGTGTTCTGGCTTCCGGTGGCCGTTCTCATGCCGCAGGGCGTGCGCGAGGCCACGCGGGCGTTTCGGGACGACGCGCGCAATCGCCTCGTGCGCGACCGTCTGCCGTTCGGCGTGCTCGAACTGCTGGCATTCGACACGCTGCCCGCGTTCGCCGCCACGACCTTGCTCGCGTGCGGCGCCGTGGCCGCGACGCTTCCCGGCGGCACGTCGCTTCCTCTCGCGCTTGCGCTTGCGGTGCTGGTCGGCGCCGCATCGCTGCTCTGCTGCGGCCTCGATGCCGTGCGTCTGTTCCCGGGCGGCCCGCGTTTGTGCTACGAGTACGGCGCGCTTGCGCTGGTGGGCGTGGGATTCGCGCTTTCGCTGTTCGCGTCGGCGGCCGTCGCGGCGATGGGTATGGCGCTCTTTGCCGCGGCGGTTGCCCTCGTCGTGCGTTTCGGTTCGGAATGCGTGCGCTGAGCGCGTCCCCGTCCTGGATGGGATTCCGTATACGACCCCTAAGCGCAGGCGAGCGGCGGCGCGCTGCGAGCTCGAGTTCGGCCGACGACGACCCTCCGAGCCGTTCGCGCGCGCCGAGGTCGTCGAGCGCGATCAGCGGCGGGGCGCTTCTCGCCCAACGCGCCGCGCGGCCGCCGCGAGGCGCCGGGCGCGGCACCCGGCGCCTCGCCCTTCGCCGATGTCCGACCTGCGCCCTAAGTGGGGCAGCTGCGAGATAACGATGCCGGCCAGGATGGCAACGACGCCGGCGACCTGGAGCGCTTCAACCGGCTCGCCCAGCACGAGCGTCGACAGGGCGATGCCGCAGGGAAGCTCGGAGGATGCCATGATGGCAGCCAGCCCCGGTGTCAGGTGCGGCGTGGCGATGCCGAACAGCGCTACCGGCACGAACAGCGCGCATAGTCCCAGAACGAGGCCGAACTTCCAGATGCCGTCCTGCAGAACGCCGCTTGCGAAGTAGTCGGGGCACAGCGCGAAGCCCAGCGCGCACGCGCCTAGGCACACGACGAGCCCGCGCTGAACGGACGGCATGCCGCGCCCGACGCGGCTCGAGAAGAACATGAAGAAGGTGCAGCTGACGGCCGAGAGCAGCCCGCATGCGATGCCGACGGGGTCAAGAGCGCCCACCGATTCGGAGAACATGCCGCTGGCCATGAGCGTTCCGCCCAGGATAACAGCCGCCGCTGCCGCCTCGGCCGCACGCGGGCGTCTGCGCATGACCACCAGCTGGACGACGATGCCCATCCAGGTGAACTGGAAAAGCAGCGTGATGGCTACCGAAACAGGCAGCAGGGTGAGCGCGTAGTTGTACAGCACGGTGCCGATGCACGTGTTCAGTCCCAGAGCCAAAAGAGCTATCGTCTGTTTGAGGGAAAGCGGGACCAGACGCTTGCCGCGCGCTCGCTGCACGAGCAGCGCGACTGCGAACAAAAGCGCTGCGAACAATGCCTGGCTCGCTACCACCTGGGTCCAGGTGAAGCCTGCGGCGTACGTTATCTTCACCGTGGTCGCTTGGGCGCCGTAGCTGGCTCCGGCCAAGAATACGATACCGGAGTATCTCAAGGTGTTCTTTTCCATGAGGCCATTCTAACGTACGGCGAGACCTTTCAAATGCTCGATGCCTCGCACGTCGTCGGGTACAATGAAACGCGGACTAGAAGGAGCAGGGAAGACGAAGGAGAGCGAATCATGGCATCGTTTGCAATCGAACCGGCGTTTTGGGAGCTGTTCCCCCAGGCGGAGATCGGCATCGTGGTGGCTCGGGGCATCGACAACGCGCACGAGTCGAGCGAGGACGTGAAGGCGGCGCTGGTCGAGGCGAACAAAGCGGCGCTCGCCCACGTGCCCGATCCCACCATCAGCAAGAACCCCGCAGTGGCGGTGTGGCGCGAGGCGTTCCAGCAGTTCAAGACGAAGAAGGGCGCGCGCTCGTCCATCGAGGCGCTTCTGAAGCGCGCGAGCGGCGGCCGAGAAGTGGGCTCCATCAATCCGCTCGTGGACATCTACAATACCGTGTCGCTGACGTACGCGCTGCCGTGCGGCGGCGAGGACATCGACACGTTCGCCGGCGACCTGCGCCTCACGGTGACACAGGGCGGCGACGCGTTCCGCGCGCTGGGCGACGAGGCCGATTCCGAGACGCTGCCGGGCGAGGTGTGCTACCTCGACGACGCCGGCGCGGTGTGCCGTTGCTGGAACTGGCGCGACGGCGTGCGCACCATGCTCACCGAGAGCACGACGAACGCGTTCCTCATCCTGGAATCCGTCGACCCGGCGCGCCACGACGACCTCGCAGCGGCCCTCGACGATCTTGCCGCTCGTACCAAAGCGGCCCTCGGCGGCGAGATGGAATCCCATATCGTGACAAAGGGCAGCCCGGCGATCGCCCTGTCGTAAGCGCGCTCACCGCTTCCGTGCAACCCTGCGGTTCTGCCGCCTTTCCGGTGCGACCGTAGGGCTGCACGCTTATATATCACCTGATCAATAGGCATATCTCGTCGCTGAAACTCCATGGTCTGTTCGCTTGTGCGCCGCGCTTCAGTGTGCGAACATTCGTTCTCCAAAGAGATCGAGACACGGTGCGGAAGGCGGCGAGGAGCTATGGCGGCGACAGGAGAGGTGCGGGTTCCCGAGACGTTCGGCGGCCGCGTGATCGGCTCGCCCGAAGGCGCCGGTGCCCGCCGGGTGATCTTCCATTCCGACATGAACGCGTTCTACGCGAGCGTCGAGCAGGCCGAGCGGCCGGAGCTGCGGGGCGTGCCGCTCGTGGTGGGCGGGCACGAGGAGCTGCGCCACGGCATCGTGCTGGCGAAGAGCGCGCAGGCGAAAGCGGCGGGCGTCAAGACGGGCGAGGCGCTGTGGGAGGCGCGCGCGAAGTGCCCGGGGCTCGTGGTGGTGCCGCCGCGCTACGAGGTGTACCAGGCGTACTCGGCCATGGCGCGGCGCATCTACTACCAGTACACCGACCTCGTGGAGCCGTTCGGCCTCGATGAGGCGTGGCTCGACCTCACCGGCTCGCTGCCGCTTCTGGGCGGTGACCCGGCGCGCACGGCCGCCGAGATCAGCGGCCGCATCAAGGCCGAGCTGGGCTGCACGGTGTCCGTCGGCGTGTCGTGGAACAAGATATTCGCGAAGTTCGGCAGCGACTTCCGCAAACCCGACGCCATCACGTTCATCACGCCGCAGAACTACCGATGCCGGGTGTGGGAAGCTCCGGTGAGCGAGCTTCTGTACGTCGGCGCCGCCACGCGCGCCAAGCTGCACTCGTCGGGGATCGACCGCATCGGCGAGCTGGCGTGCGCCTCGCCCGAGCTGCTGCGCCGCCGCCTGGGCAAGATCGGGCTCGTGCTGCGCGCGTTCGCGCGGGGCGAGGATGCGACGCCTGTGAAGCCCTACGACCAGGCCAGAAACGAGGTGGACCGCACGGTGAAGAGCTTCGGCAACGGCCTGACCGCGCCGCACGACATCGTGAGCGCGTCCGACGCGAAGGCGCTCGTCTACCTCTTGTCCGAGTCCGTGGCACAGCGGTTGCGTGAGGCGCGCTTCCGCGCGTCCACGGTGTCCATCGGCGTGCGCAGCGCGCGCGACCTGGCCAGCTACTCGCGCCAGACCACGCTGCGCCGCGCCACGAACGTGACCGGCATCGTGGCGCGCACGGCCTGGGGGCTGCTCGCGGCCAACGAGCCGCTGGACGGCGAGCACCCTTTGCGCGGGTTGCACGTGCGCGCCTCGAACCTCGAGCCGTGCGATGCGCCGCAGCAGCTGGAGCTGGCCTTCGACGCGCGCCGGCGCATGTTGGAGGACTTGGACGAGACGATCGACGACCTGCGCCGCCGCTTCGGCAACACCTGCATCCAGCGCGGCGCGGAGCTGCTGGACGAGAGCCTGCTGGGGCTGGACATCAAGAAGGAGAACGTCGTGCATCCCGTGGGCTACTTCTACGACTGAAGGGGGGCGAGGGGCGGGTCGTCCTCCTGCGCGGAGGCCGTGCCCTGCCCGTCATCCTGGGCAAGCGAAGAGGTCTGCGGCTTCCGCTCAGGATGACGACCTGCGGCCCCTTCGACGCGCGACGGGCCGAAGCGGGAGCAAAAGGGGAGCCCTGGCAGTTTTTCAAGGGCTCGTCGACATCGAGCGGGCGACTCGTTTTCGCCCGTCAGGCGTTTCTCGGGCGGCGGGGAGGCCGTGCGACGGTTTTCGGTCGTGAGATTGTCAGGGCTCTCAATTTGCGCCCAATCGGGCCGGCCGCCGACGAAGCGTCGGGCGAAGAGCGCGGATCGGCAGGATGGAGAGGGGAGCGGGGGCATGGTGCAGGGCATAGCGGCGCGGCGGAAGCGGTATGTGGAGGTGGAAGCGACGTTCCTCGAAGATGGGCGCATCGTGCCGCGCGCCGTAATTTGGCATGACGGACGGCGCTTCCCCGTGCGCGCCGTGCTGGGCGTGCGGCGGTGCACGTCGCTCAAGGTGGGCGGCGAGGGCGTGCGCTACGACGTGCTGGTGGGCCATGCGCATACGTTCCTGTTCCACGAGGAGCCCCGCTGGTTCGTGGAGGAGATCGTGTACGAGCCGCTCGACCCGCTTCTCGACGGCGGGGCGTGCGCCTGGGGTGCGGACTGAGGGTTCGCCGGTTCAGCGGGCCACTTCGGCGGCGGGTGAGGCGAAATCCGGTCTCCTGCGGTAAAAATCGATCGGTTTGGTAATCCTGGCGGGGCCCGAACCGTCGCTTCAACGGTCGACGAGTTCCGCCTTCGCGCGTTTGCCCAGGTCGGACGTTTCATCAGAAAATGAAATCGAAATGGTGGGATTACCAGACCGCCTCGTTTTTACCTCTCGATCGCGATTTTCGCCGCATCGAACTTGGAGGCGGGTGGCGCCGCTGCGCCCTGGTCGCGTAGAATGGAATCGTCAGAGGGCTGGGAAAGGAGCGAGCATGCATATCGAAACGCCGGGCGAGCGCTCGTCCGAGCTGGTGGCCGCACTGGTGGACGTGTGGGAGCGCTCGGTGCGCGCCACGCACGACTTCCTCGCCGAGGACGATATCGTGGGGCTGCGCCCCGAGGCGGAGTCGGGCATCGCGGGCGTCGAGCGGTTGACGGTGGCGTACGACGGCGGTGCGCCGTGCGGGTTCGCGGGGTCGCAGGACGGCAAGCTGGAGATGCTGTTCGTCGCGCCGGAGGCGCGTGGGCGCGGTGTCGGGCGCGCGCTGTTGGCGCATGCCGTGGAGCATGCGCGCGTGCGCACGCTCGACGTGAACGAGCAGAACCCCCAGGCCGTCGGGTTCTACGAGCACGAAGGGTTCGTCGTGGCGGGCCGCTCGCCCGTCGACGACGCCGGCCGTCCGTTCCCGTTGCTGCACATGCGCCTGGTCTGAGCCGGCGAAGAGGAGGCGCGCGATCGCGACGGCATCCGCCATCGCGCTGGGAGCGCTTGCGGTGGCCGTGCTGCTGACCAGCCTCGCGTGCTACCTGCTGTACTACCGCTTGGAACCGCGGCGTGCCTACGTGGCGGGGGCCGTTCCGCTGGCCGCGGTGGGTCTGTTCGCCGCGGCGATGGCCGTCGTGGCGGCGTTGATTCGATAAACGGTGGAGGCTCGCAGACGCGGAGGCGAGCTCACGGGCGCTTCGGTATACTGGTCGTGCGAAGAAAGGAACCCCGCATGACCGAGTCCGCACGCCGATCTGCCGATACCCGGCCGCCTCGTCCGGCCCGTCCCGACATTCCGGGCGAGCTGACGGAGGTGGACGACCTCGCCGGCTGGATCGAGCGCGACAACGGCGGCGACCTGCGCGTGTCCCATGTTCTCGTGCGCGGGGACGCGGCCGAGGGGGCCGACTTCTCCCTCGTCGAGCTGACCGAGTCCCGCGTGGAAGGGTGCTCGTTCGTCGGCTGCGATTTCGACCGGGCCATGGCGTCCGACGTGGCGTTCTCGAACTGCGATTTCTCAAATTCCACGTTCTCCCAGGCGAATTTCACGCGCTGCACGTTCTCGTCGTGCAAGTTCACGGGCGCCGACCTGCTGGAGGCGGTGCTGTCGCGCGTGGAGGTGCGCGATTCCTCGTTCGCCTACGCGTCCGTCGCGAAGGGGAAGCTGGAAGACGTGAGCGTGAGATCCACCGACTTTTCCGGCGCTGACTTGGCCGAGCTGCGACAGCGCCGCGTCGAATTCGACGACGTGCGCTTCGCGGGCACTAGCTTCTTCCGTGCGAGCTTGAACGGTGTGGATTTATCCTCGTGTCGATTGGCCGATATCGTGCTGTCGGATACGATGGAGGAGCTGCGCGGCTGCTCGATGGACCTGTTCCAGGCTGCCGGCATCGCGCGCCGACTGGGCGTAAACGTCAAAGACTAGCGAATCGCGCGGCGCCGGGCGCCCGCGCAACGTGAGGAGTTTCGAAGCATGGACGAACAGGTGCAACCGCGCGGGCTGAGCGCGGCAGAGGTAGAGGAGCGGGTTGCCCGCGGCGAGGTGAACGTGGATGCCGGCGTGCACACGCGCTCCGTTCGCCAGATCGTGCGCGAGAACACGCTCACGCTGTTCAACGCCATCAATGTGATCCTGGCCGTGTTCGTGCTGGTCACCGGTTCGTACAAGAACATGCTGTTCATGGTGGTCATCGTGTGCAACACGGCTATCGGCATCGTGCAGGAGATTCGCTCGAAGCGCACCACTGACCGTCTGTCCATCGTGGCCAGCTCGAAAGCCACCGTGCTGCGCGACGGCGCGCGGACGGAGCTGCCGCTCGACCAGTTGGTGCGCGACGACGTCATCGAACTGGGGCGTGGCGACCAGATCCCCGCCGACGCCGAGGTGGTATCGGGCACGTGCGACGTGAACGAGAGCCTGCTCACCGGCGAGAGCAAGCTGGTGAAGAAGCGCCCGGGCGACGAGCTGATGAGCGGCTCGTTCGTGAACGCGGGCATCGTCCTGGCGCGCGTGGTGCACGTGGGCGCCGAGAACTACGCGGCGAAGATCAGCGCCGAGGCCAAGCAGCACAAGGCCGTGAACTCCGAGATCATGAACAGCCTGAACCGCATCATCCGGTTCGTCAGCTTCGTCATCTTCCCGCTGGGCGCGTTGCTGTTCGCGCGCCAGCACTTCCTCGGCGGCGTCGAGACCAACGGCGCCATCCTATCCACGGTGTCGGCGCTCGTGGGCATGATCCCCGAGGGGCTCATCCTGCTCACGTCCACGGTGCTGGCCGTGGCCGTGGTGCGTTTGGCGAAGTCGAAGGTGCTCGTGCAGCAGCTGTACTGCATCGAGACGCTGGCACGTGTGGACACGCTGTGCCTCGACAAGACGGGCACCATCACCACAGGCAAGATGGAGGTGGAGGCAGTGTGTCCGGTGAAGGGCGTCGGGCAGGACGCGGTGGACGCGGCGTTCGCCTCCATCGCCCGTGCGGACGATGATCCGAACGACACGGCGCTTGCCATCGTCGAGCACTATGCGCGAAGCGGCGTCGGCTCGCTGCGGCCCGTCCGAACCGTCCCGTTCTCGTCCGACAAGAAGTGGTCGGGCGCGACGTTTGCGAACGGGGAGAGCTACGTCATGGGCGCCGGCCAGTTCATTCTGGGCGATGCGTTCGTCGAAGTGGCCGAGCAGCAGGAACGGCTGGCCGCCGACGCGCGCGTGCTGTTGCTGGCGCGCGTGGAGGGCTTCACCGAGGACGGCGATCTGGCGGGGAGGCCCGAACCGCTGGGATTCGTGGCCATCCACGACCAGATCCGCGCGACGGCCGCGCAGACCATCGGCTACTTCAAGGAGCAGGGCGTCGACCTCAAGGTGATCTCGGGAGACGATCCGCGCACGGTGTCGGGCATCGCGTCTCAGGTGGGCGTGCCAAGGGCCGAGGCGTACGTGGACGCGACCACGCTGGCCGACGACGCGGCCATCGCCGAGGCCATCGAGCGCTACAGCGTGTTCGGCCGCGTGAAGCCCGAGCAGAAGAAGGCGTTCGTCGTGGCCCTCCAGGAGAAGGGCCACATCGTGGCCATGACGGGCGACGGCGTGAACGACACGCTGGCGCTCAAGCAGGCCGATTGCAGCGTGGCCATGGCGGCCGGTTCGGACGCGGCGCGCAACGTGGCGCAGCTCGTGCTCGTGGACAACGACTTCGCGGCCATGCCGAAGGTGGTGGCCGAGGGGCGGCGCTCCATCAACAACCTGCAGCGCTCGGCGTCGCTGTTCCTCGTGAAGACGCTGCTGTCCATGACGCTGGCCGTGCTGTTCATCCTGCTGCCGTGGCAGTATCCGTTCCAACCTATCCAGATGACGCTGATCAGCGCGTTCACCATCGGGCTGCCGTCGTTCGTGCTGGCGCTCGAGCCCAACAAGGACCGCATCAAGGGGCGCTTTTTGGAGAACGTCATCGTGAAGTCCATCCCCGGCGCCATCTGCGCGGTGCTCACCATCCTCATTGTGAACACGGTGGGCTACAACGTGCTGCACCTCGATTACGAGCACGTGTCCACGCTGTGCGTGCTGCTGACGGCCTGGATCGGCGCGCTTCTGATCGTGCGTCTGTCCATCCCGTTCACGCCCATCCGCGCGGCGCTGCTGGTCGTGGTGGTGGGCGGCACGGTGCTCGGAGCCACGGTGCTGCACGGCCTGTTCGGCATCGAGCCGTTCACCTTCGGCATGACCGTGCTGTTCACCGTCCTCGCCATTGGCGTGACGGGCCTGTTCCACGTGCTGTTCGGCATCTTCGACGCCTGGCATGCCAAGCGTCTCGCGAACATGGTGTAGAAAAGCGGCTGCTGGCTTTCCGATCGTCCTGCGGGGCCGGCGCTTCGCGGGCTGCGGGCGGGCGGCGCGTGCTCTCTCGGACGGCGCCGCGCTTGTGGCGGATGCGGTCGTTTGCTATGATCGCCTTGCGGCGGCCGGCAAGCCGGCTCGCCTCCCCGTGGATCGGAGGATCTATGAACGGCAACGTCAGCAAGGTCATCGCGGCGACGGCGGCAGCGTCTCTGGCGTGCGAAGTGCCGCTTCCGGCATTGGTGGACGAGGTGGTGGTGGCGAGTCCGCGCGATCTCGGAACCGATGCGTTCGCCGAGGAGCTCGGGAGGGTTTTAGGGCGCGAGGTCGCGACCGACCCCGCCGACCTATTCCCGGTGATCACGCACGAGGCGTACCTGCCCGAAACCCACGACCCCGAAGCGCCGCAATCCCCTCGCCGCCCGCAAAGGGAATACCCCCGCTAGCAACGTTTGCTAGCGCCTGCGGCCGAAGCCGCTTGCGCCGTTGCGGCGCAGGGAGCGCGAGAACGCCGCGCTGCCCACCGTCGCCTTGGGTACGAACTGGCTTGCGAGCGCCTTCTCCGCCTCCGTCGCGTCGTAGCCGTCGATGTCCAGCGTGGGGATGCGCTCGCCCAGCAGCTTCTCGATATCGAGCAGTTGCGCCTTCGCCTCGGGGCTGACGAACGAGATGGCGTAGCCGGTCTCGCCGGCGCGGCCTGTGCGGCCGATGCGGTGCACGTAGTCCTCGGGGCTCTCGGGCAGATCGTAATTCACCACGTACTCGATGTTCGACACGTCGATTCCGCGGGCCAGCACGTCGGTGGCAACGAGGACGTCGATGGCACCTTTGCTGAAGCCCTCGAGCGCCCGCTTGCGCTGCACCTGCGTCTTATCGGAATGGATGGAGTCCGCGCGGAAGCCTGCACGCTTCAGCTGGCCGGTGCATATCTCGGCGCGCGTCTTCGTGTCGGTGAACACGATGACGCGCTTGCTGCCGCGCTGCTGGAGCACGAGGCGCAGCAGCTCGGGCTTCTTCATCGGGCCGACGGGGATCATGAACTGGTCGATGGTGTCGGCGGTCTCGCCTTTGTGGGACACCTCGACGAACGCGGGATCCTTCAAGATGGAGGACACGCTCTGCATGACCTTGCGGTCGAGCGTTGCCGAGAACAGCAGCGTCTGGCGCGAAGAGGGCGTGGCGGCCACGACCTTCTTCATGGTAGGCCAGAAACCCATGTCCAGCATGCGGTCGGCCTCGTCCAGCACGAGCACCTCCACGTCGCGCAGCTTGACGACGCCGCGTTCCATGAGGTCGTACAGCCTGCCGGGCGTGGCCACGAGGACGTCGATGCCGCGGTCGAGCTTCGCGATCTGCCCCTTGTACTTCGTGCCGCCCATCACGGTGAGCATGCGGCGGTTCGACGCTTTCGCCAGCTGCGTGCAAGCGGCGTCGATTTGCTGGGCCAGCTCGCGCGTGGGGCTCACGACGAGCGCCCGCGGCGATCCCGGGCGCTTGGCGCGGCCGATGCGCTCGAACAGGGGCAGCGCGAACGCGGCCGTCTTGCCGGTGCCGGTGGTCGCGGCGGCCACGACATCGCGACCTTCGAGGACCAACGGGATCGCTTGCTCCTGCACGGGGGGGGGGGCGGTGAAGCCCATCCGCTCGACGGCGGAAAGGGTCGTCTCGGACAGGCCGAGGTCTTGAAACGTCGAACTCAAAGCGTATCTCCAAGCATCATTGCGGGATTCGCGCGACGCGCCGCGCCGGCGGCTCGCATCGCGTGCGGCGCGGATGTGGGTGCGCACCGATCACCTGCGTCTATGATAGCCTATCATGCGCGTTTGCGGGAGGTTCCGCGCGAATACCCCGTAACCCGAGGCATTGCCGACGCGACGGGCAGGGGGGGGAGTGCGCCTGGGCTTGCTAGTTTTCGAGGGGATGCGGGTTTTTCTCGCTCATGCACGCTTTTGTCAACCAAAATAGCCTCAAATGCCAAGAAATGGTTGACAAAAGCGTGCATGAACAGGCCTTCGCCGTGTTGTCCGCAGGCATCGAGCGGGATGGAGCATCGTGCAACAGGGAACCTTTTCGCAGCGTTTGCCGGCGGGAAAGGGCCCTGGCTACCTCGGCTCGCGGGCGGTTGCCGCAGTGCGAGCGGCCTCGGCGGCGCTTTCGACGCTGCGACGCGCGGTCATGCGCACGAGCGCCAGCGCCAACGCGGCGGCGGCCAGGGCGAACAGCGCGCCCGCAGGGCCGGTGGCCAGAAGCCCGCCCGCGTTCACCACGAGCCCGCCCGCGAACGAACCCAGCGCGATGCCCGCGTTGAACGACATGGGATGCAGCGACGCCGAGAACGTGAGCGCGCTGGGGTAGTCGGCGCGCGCGATGTCCTGGAACAGCATCTGCACGGTGGAGTTCATCACGTACATGAGCAGCCCCACCGCGAGGATGTTCGCGATGCTGACGACGCCCGCGGGCAGGCTTACGGCCAGCAGGGCCAAAAGCGCCGCGTGCGCGGCGAAGGCGACGGGCAGCGCGCGCAGCCCGAAGCGGCCGGCCACCCAGCCCGATAGCAGGTTCGAGCCCACGCATGCGGCGCCGAACAGCAGCAGCACGAGGCTCGTGCCCGCGGCGTCGAGTCCGACGACGTCGGCGAGGATGGGGGCGAGGTAGGTGTAGAACACGTAGGTGGACGCCGCGCCGGCGAGGATCATGGCGATGTTGGTCAGCACGCGGCCGTCGGCGAGCAGGCGCAGCTGCGAGCGGAGGGTGGGAGCTGCGCCTTCCGCGTGCGCGGGGGTGCGGGGGAGCGTCGGCAGCAGGACGGCGCTCACCGCCAAGCCCAGCGCGAACACGCACGCGTAGGCGGCCTTCCAGTCGAACAGGTCGGCCAGCGCCGCTCCGATGGGCACGCCGACGACGCTCGACACCGAGAAGCCCGCCAGCACGAGCCCCAGCACGGCGGCCACGCGCTTCGGCTCGACGATGTCTGGCACGTAGGTGAGCGCGAGGGCCAGAAGCGTGCCGGACGTGACGGCGGGCAGCACGCGCGAGACGAGCAGCAGCGCATAGCCGTCGGCGAACAGGGTGAGCAGGTTTCCGGCGTTGAACACCACCAGCAGCGCCGCCATCACCTTGAAGCGGTCGGCGCGCGCCGTGGCGAGCGCTACGATGGGCGTGGCGACGGCGCAGGCCAGCGCGTAGTAGCCCACGAGATCGCCGATGAGCGTGAGCGGCTCGCCCAGCCCTTCGGCCACGTCGGGCGTGATGCCTATCAGCACGAACTCGGCGAACCCGAGCGCGAACGCGAGGGTCGTCAGCAACGCGGTTGCGAACGCGTTGCGCTTGCGGCTTGTGCGGTTTTCGGTGTCCATGGCAGCCTCCAGCAAAGGTAGTGCGAACAGTGCTTGTTTTCCTCCTCTACCGTACCGCCGAGATAGGCGAATAGCCAATGCTTATAATGAAAGCATCTTCATGCCTGAAAAGCATGGGGAAGCTGAGGCCGCTGCGGAACCTTTGGCATGCGGGTGCTTTCTGGCCTTGACGCAAGAGAGCCCGACTTGAAAAAGGTTCGTCAAGCGTTAGTCGATCGCGGGCCGCTTTTCTTGCTGCTTGTCCTCCCATATCGTTATATAAGTAATAAAGTCATGGACAAAAACATGCGCGAATCTGCACTTTTAATGAGTCGTGTAAATCCGGATGCACTCTCTACCAGGCGTTTTTGTAACCAAGACCTTTTGAAGCCCGCAAAACTCTGTAAAAAACTACCGAATACTAGCCCTTTTTGTCCATGATGATTTTAATCATATATAAATGCCATGACGGTCCGGGGGTGTGCGAGGTGTGCGAGAGGCGTCAAGGGGACGGGATATAGCATGTGGGGAGGGGCCGCATGCGTCGTATCCACTGCCTTCCCTGACGCGTTGAAAGGAGCGCCGGGAAGGGGCGCTCCTTTCGCGTTGGGAAGAGGGTGCGAGGAAAAGAGCGGGCTATTCCTTGCGCAGCCATTCGTCGCCGCCGTCCGAGCATTCGCCGCCCGGCCGGTAGCTGGCGATCTTGGCGTCGAGACGCTTCGCGGTGGCCTGCATCTCCTCGAGCTTCGCGACCAGTTTCGCGCGCTGCTCTTCCAGAATCTCAAGGCGGGCGGCGGCGGTGTGCTCGCCTTCCTGGAACAGCGCCACGTACTCCACGAGCGCCTCGATCTGTACGCCCGATTCGCGCATGCAGCGGATGAACTCCACCCAGCCGCAGTCGTATTCGGTGAAGTCGCGGATGCCGTTGGGCAGCCGGGTGACGTGGGGGACGAGCCCGATGCGCTCGTAGTAGCGAATGGTGTCGACCGAGATTCCGTAGCGTTTCGCGACTTCGGCGATTTGCATAGCACGCCTCCTAGCAGGTCGTGGGGAAGTCCGTTCATCCTGCTGTCAACATACCGCGCTGCTCAACCGATAGCAATGCTTATATTGAAAGGTTCACCATGCTTGGGAGGCATGAAGAACCTCAAGCAGCCCTTGAGTTGGCCGGCGGCCGTGCGCCGTCTAAACCCCGCATCCCATGAGGCGTGCGCGGTTGACTTCGTGCAGGCGCTTCTCGATGGCGCCCGGCGCATCGACTCCCGTGGCGGTCACCACGCCCACGAGGCGTGCCTGCTCGAAGCAGTCGACCCAGCCTTGCAGTCCCTTCGTCGCCCCGTCGAACGCATGGGCGTCCTCGTCGGCCGCCGTGGCCAACAGGTACACGTCGCGAAACGCAGGATCGGCGGCATAGGCCGGGTTGCTGCGGTCGAGCAGGGTCTTCATCTGACCGGCCATCTCGAAGAAGTAGATGGGCGTGGCGAACGCGATGGCGTCGGCCGCGACGATGCGCTCCACGATGGCGGCCGCATCGTCTTTCAGCGGGCATGCGGCGCCGGCTTGGCAAGCCAAACACCCGCGGCAAAACTCGATGCGCTTGCCGCGTAGGCTGACCGTTTCCACGTCGTGGCCCGCCTCGCGCGCCCCTTCGGCGAACGCGAGCGCGAGGGCGTGCGAGTTGCTGGTCGGGCGCAGGCTGGCCGATACCACCAGGACGCTCTTTCCCATGGGGTTTCCTCTCGTCGTATGCGATGCGTCGATCGTCTTGTCGCGTTCCAGTGTGCCCCTTGGAGCAGGCTCCAAGTCAAATGGAGGTTTCATGGCGACGCGAGGAGGGGGGGGGAGCGAAGAAGGCGGGAAACGCCGATACGGTTGCGTACGGTCTACGAGATGCCTGCGTCGTCTTCCGCATGCCTCGCGCATACGCGTTCCATGGCGTCGAGGAAGGCCCGCGTCTGCTTGTTGGGCATGGAGGACCGCCAGACGAGGCCCTGGTGAGCCTCGAAGCGCGGGGCGAAGGGAACGAAGCGAAGGTCGCTGCTCTCGCTCGCGTCGAACAGGCCCTCGTAGGTGAGCATGCAGCCCATGCCCTGGCGCACGAGGTAGCGGCCGTTCAGAGGCAGGTTGAACGTGGCGACCACGTCCATCCGATCCAGCGCGTCGCCCGCCCAGTCGCGCAGCGTTCCCGCAAGCGCCTGGCGCGAGGCGATGATGCCTTGTCCCGCCAGGTCGGCAGGCGAGATGCCCTCGAGCCGCCCCACGGCGCTGTCGCGCAGCGCAAGCGCGCCCCATACGTCGGTCACCGGCAGGTGCATGGCGTTCATCTTGGCGTGCTCGCGCATCTCGCATTCCAACATCACGTCGTAGAACCCGCGCACCAGCCCGTCTTTCAGCTCCGCGGTGGTGCCGCTGTGGATGGCGAAATCGACGGCGGGGTAGGTGCGCCGCACCTCGTCCATGGCCTGCGCGATGAGCGTCATCGCCTGGGATTCGCCCGCTCCGATGTGGACGGTGCCGCCGATCGATCGCTCGGAGGGCAGCATGTCCTCCTCGGCCTTGCGCGCCAGCTCCACGATGGACTCCGCGTAGCGGCACAGGATGGATCCTTGATCGGTCAGCTCGATGCCCTTGGGGCCGCGCGTGTACAGCTCGCGCCCGAACTCCTTCTCGAGCGACGACAGCTGGCGCGAGAGCGTCGGCTGGGTGATGTGCAGGGCTTTCGCCGCGTTCGAGATGTTGCCCTCGCGCGCGACGGCCAGGAAGTACTCCAAGGTCCTCAGTTCCACGACGCCCTCCTGTCGCTCGTTCAACAAAGCTATACAAAACCGGTATGAAGAACAATTCATTGTAGGCATTTTTCATAGCGCCTCGCCGGTTTTAGTATCGGCAGCAGAGAGAAACCGTGCAACTCAAGGAGAAAGGGGAGCATATGTCCCTGCTCGACAAAAGCCTGAAGCGACGTGATTTCCTGAAGGGGACGGCGGCGGCCGCAGCGGCGACGGCGGCGTTCGGGCTGTCCGGCTGCTCGACGGGCACCGCGCAGGATGCCGGATCGGACGTCGCGCACGTCGTGGCGTCCGATACCAGTATCCT
Organism: Eggerthella sp. BIOML-A4; assembly: GCF_009875575.1. Taxonomy (NCBI): domain Bacteria; kingdom Bacillati; phylum Actinomycetota; class Coriobacteriia; order Eggerthellales; family Eggerthellaceae; genus Eggerthella; species Eggerthella sp. BIOML-A4. Next base: position 27,847 of record NZ_WWRX01000003.1, read on the forward strand.
AGCTGATGCGGGCGAGTGGATGCCCATTCACTGCCACCAGAACTGCAACCAGATGTGCCTGAACATGGGCTACGTGGTGGACGGCGTGGTCGTCCGCCAGAAGACCGACGACGCCCGCGAGGACAGCTTCGACTGCCCGCAGCAGCGCGGCTGCCTGCGCGGGCGGTCCCTGCGCCAGCAGGTGTACAACGCCGACCGCATCAAGTACCCCATGAAGCGCAAGAGCTGGCAGCCGGGCGGCGGCGAAAACGCCCACGGCGAGCTGCGCGGCAAGGACGAGTGGGAGCGCATCGGCTGGGACGAGGCGCTCGATTTGGTGGTAGGCGAACTCAAGCGCGTCTACGCCGAGTACGGCCAGGACGCCGTCATCTGCAACGGCTGGCGCTGGGCGCCCGGCTCGGCCATGTTCCCCGTCATCGGCGGCGCGGTGTACAACACCGAGACCGAGTCGTTCGGCTGCTGGGCCTTCCAGACCGAGGCGCTGGGCCTGTACTCCTGGGGCGATCACCCCGATATCATGATGGGCCCCGACAAGTACGACCTGCCGAACGCCGACACCATCGTGCTGTACGGCTGCAACCCCGCCTGGGCGCAGCACTCCAGCATGTACTGGCTGAACAACGCCAAGGAATCCGGCACCGGGTTCGTGTACGTGGGCCCCAGCTACAACGTGACCGCCGCGCAGCTGGGCGCGCGCTGGATCCGCGTGCGGCCGGGCACCGATACGGCGTTTTTGCTGGCCGTGATCTACGAGATGATCCGCCTGGACGAGGAGCGCGGCGACGTCATCGACTGGGACTTCGTGAACGAGCGCACGGTGGGCTTCACGCCCGAGACCATGCCGGAGGACGCGGCGACTGACGAGAACTACCGCGACTACATCCTGGGCGCCTACGACGGCACGCCGAAAACCCCGGAATGGGCGAGCGAGATCTGCGGCACGCCGGTGGAGGACATCACGTGGTACGCCGAACTGGCCGCCAAGGACAACAAGGTGATCTTCTTCCATAGCTACGCGGCCTCCCGCTACCTGGGCGCCGAGAATCTGCCGCAGGCGTTCATGACCGTGTCGGCGCTGGGCGGCCATTACGGCAAGTCGGGTCACGGCTCGGCCGCCATCTACACGTGGGACGCCGGCGATTCGGGCTACCGCCTCATCCAGCATGCGGGCGGCGAGTACGCCTACATCGACAACCTGGTGGGCTCGCCGGGAGCGACCGGCCCCAACCGCTGTATCGAAGGCAACTCGTGGTGGAGCTCGTTGGCAGAGGGGAAGTACCTGTCCTCGTCCGAGGGCCCTTACGACCTAGGATCGGGCGACGACCCCGCCAAGCTGCGCGCGAACACGCCCACCTATCACGCGGCGCGCGAGATGCCGGTCAACCCGCGCCTCATGTTCGCTACCAACTCGAACTTTATGCAGACGCGCGGCAACCTGCCCACCGCCATCAAGGTGATGCGCGCCGCCGACACCTGCATCTCGCTGGAGATCAAGTACTCGCTGACCGCCTCCTTCGCCGACATCATCCTGCCGGTGGCCACCCACTGGGAAGGCAACGACGACGAGGAGTGGGGCGAGCTCTGCTGGCCGAGCCCCTTCGGCGACGGCAACGGGCAGAAGCAGCGCAAGGACGCGCTTGTTGCCTGGCGCCCGCTGGTGAAGCCGATGTACGAGGCGCGCGAGGAGAAACGCATTTGCCGCGACATCATCGAGCGCATGGGCTTCGACGCGGACGACGCCTACCCCAAGAGCAACTACGACCAGTGGCTGGGCTACTTCCTGGGGATGCGCGAGCTTTCCGAAGACCTCTCCCGCTGGGAGCCGGTGATCACCTGGACGGCCGATGACAACCGGAAGCACCACGCGAACTATCCGGAGCAGCACGGCAAGATATCGTTCGACCAGTTCATGGCTGACGGCTCGTACGTGGCGCGCCGCTCTCCCGACGACAGGCGCAACTACGTCGGCTACCGCGACGACAAGCTGGGCATCGGCGAGAACGGCGAGGTGGTCGTGGCAGACACCGCGTGGCCGCGCCCGTCGCGTTCGGGCAAGCTGGAGATATACTGCCAGTTCAAAGCCGACAACGTGAACCGCACGGGGCTCAACTCCGAGCCCATCAAGCCTTACGCGAACTACTTCGTGCCCAACCGCGGCTACCAGGACACGTTCGCCGACTGGGACGCCAAGGTGAAGGGCGCCTACCCGCTGCAAGCGTACACGCCGCACTACATGCGCCGCGCGCACACCTGCTACGACAACATGACGTGGACGCAGGAGGCGTTCAGGAACCCGGTGTTCATGAACGCGCAGGACGCCGAGGAGCGCGGCATAAAGGCGGGCGACACAGTGGTGTGCTACAACGACTTCGGCCGCATGCTGCGCATCGCCCAGCCGCTGCAGGGGATGATGCCGGGCACCGTCGGCATCCCGCACGGCGTGCGCTCGCTGTTCGACGAGAGCGACCCCGACAGCATCGTCGACCGCGGCGGGTCGGAGCAGATGCTGTCCGACGGGCAGCAGTCGAACTACTTCCCCCAGGTGGACGGGTACAACAGCCTGCTCATCGAGATCGAGAAGTACGACGGCGAGGCGCTGGTGGAAGACTGCGACCGCGGCCCGTTCCTGGCTGCCGGCATCGACGCCGAAGGAACGCCCGCCTACGTCGCCGAAGGCATGTACGAAGGCAAGGAGGCTTAAACCATGAGCTTGGGATTCTACGTTGACGTGCAGCGCTGCATCGGCTGCCGAACCTGCCAGGTGGCGTGCAAGGACCGCCACAACCTGCAAGCGGCGGGCCCTCGCACCCGGCGCGTGGGAAGCTTCGAATGCGGGACGTACCCGGAGGTGGGCATGTTCCATCTGACGGTGTCGTGCAACCACTGCGACGATCCGGCCTGCGTTGCGGGGTGTCCCACCGGCGCCATGTTCAAGTCCGACGACGGCACGGTTCAGCATATCGACGACCGCTGCGTCGTATGCCGCAACTGCATGATCACGTGCCCCTACGGCGCGCCGCAGTTCGACGAGGACGAGAACATGATCGTGAAATGCGACGCCTGCAAGGCGCTGCGCGAGGACGGCCGCAACCCGGTGTGTGCAGACGCGTGCCCCATGCGCGCCATCGAGTTCGGCGACGTGGACGAGCTGCGAGCGAAGCACGGCGACGCCGTGAGCGAGCTGCCGGTGCTGCCGTCGGCGGCGACCACGCGGCCGAACCTGCTGCTGCACGCGTCGCCCGAGGCGCAGCGCAGCGACTTCAACGAGGTCGTGCTGTGAGCGCGCCGACCGACCCGACGGGCGAGTCCGTCGCGCTCGAGGCCCTGCTGCTCGCCCGCGCGCGCTTGTACGCGCTGTTCCACAAGCTGTTCGGCGCGGCTCCGGACGCGGCGGTGCTCGAGGCCCTGCTGGGCGGGGCGACGGCCGACGCGGTGGACGAGTACGCGGAGGACGACGAGACCATGCGCGGCTTCGGGCGCTTCCTGTCCGATTTGGCCGCTGCGGAGGGGCGCGCCACCCTGCTGGAGGCGGCGCGCGACGAGCACGTGCGCGTGCTGGTAGGCCCCGGTGCGCTGCCGGCGCTACCGTGGGAGGCGCCGCACCGCTCGGGCGAGCCGACCGTGTTCCAGGAGGGCACCCTGGCCGTGCGCGCCGCGTATCGGGCGCGCGGCGTGCAGCCTCGGAAGTTGCAGCGCGTGCCCGACGACCACGTGGCGCTCGAATGCGCGTTCATGGCGCGCGAGGCGCGGTTCTCGCTCGCGCAGCTGATCGCGGGCGACGTGCGCGAGCTGGCGGCCGGGCTGCGCGCGCAGCAGTCCTTCGTCGTCGAGCATATGACAGCGTGGCTGGGAGAGTACGCGAAGGGCCTGCGCCGCTCTGCGACGGCGGTGCTCTACCCGCAAGCGGCCGAGGCGCTGGCCGCGTTCGTCGCCCTTGATGCGACGTTCTTGGCCGAGTCGGCGCTGTGGACCGAGGAGGTTTCGGCGTCGGGCGAAAAGTTCGAAGCGCTGGGAGCGGTCGCCGGATCGCCCGAGGCGCAGGCGTTCGCCGCCGTCGAGGAGGCTCTGGCGGCGCTCGAGCAGACGCGTCCCTTCGGCATCGAGGACTACGAGCTGGCGGCATGCGAGGGCTGAAGCCCTGGCAGGAAGAGTCGGCGCGGCGGGTCGTTCGCCGCGCCTGGATCCAAGTGAGGACGGATGATGACGATGATCTCTGAGTTTCCCTTGTTCTTGTTCACGACGCTGGGCGGGCTGGCGGCCGGTGCGTACGTGGCGGCGGCGATATTTCCGGATGTTGATCGCAAGCCGAAGCGGCCGTGGCTGTTCCCGCTCGTATGCCTCGCGCTCTTGGGCGTCGGGCTGCTGGGCGTGCTCGGGCACCTCGGGCGCCCCGAGCGCTTCCTGCTGGCGATGAGCAACCCTTCGTCGATGATCGCCGAGGAGGCGTACTGGTCCATCGCATTCGGGGCGCTGATGCTGGTCGATTTCGTTTTGCTGCTGCGCCGAGGCGCCAGCCCGCGCGCTGTGCGCGTCGTGGCCGCCGTGGCAGCGGGCGCCCTCATGTGTATCATGGGATGGGTGTACTTCACGAGCTACGGCAACCCCGCCTGGGCTGCGTGGCAGACGCTGCCGCTGTTCGTGCTGGGCGATCTTGCCATGGGCTCCGCGCTGTGGGCTCTGATGCGCGAGGGCGCGTACCGCTCGGACGCGTTCGCCGCGGCCTTCGCCGCGCTCGGCGCGCTGGTCGTGGCGTCGATCGCGCTGACAGCCGCGCACTTCGCGGGGCTCGGCCACGACGCGCTGCCGTTCGCGGCCGCCGTCGTGCTGGCGGCGGCGGGCGCGGCCTTCGGCCTGCTGGCTTGGAAGGGCAGGCTGCCCGGCGCGGTTGCCCCCGTGCTCGCCTTCGTCTGCGCCTTCGCCGGCGTTGCTGTAGCCCGCTACGCGTTCTATGCCGCGAGCGTTTTGTAGGGAGGCGACGGCCTGAAAGGGGATGGTTCCCTTTCAGGCCGCTTTACGAAGCGTTTTCGATCGGCAGGATCGGCACGACATCAGAGAAACGTTGACGAAGGGAGCTGCGATGGAGGAGGCGCGTATGGATAGGCGCACGTTCGTCATGGGTGCGGCCGCGATAGGCGCGGCGGCGTTGACGGGCGGGATGCTGGGCGGATGCGCGGGCGGGGAAGGCGCGGAGCCGGCGGTAGGGTCAGCGCCCGTCGAGCCCTCGCCGATGCTCGAACCTGCCCCCGCCTCCTCCTCCGAGCCGCAGCCGTACGACTCCGTATTCCCGCCGCACGAGCCTTGTGGCCGCGGCGTGGGCGCAAGGCCGGGGCGCGTGGCCTGGGTGCGCGACGCGGCGGCCGTGACCTGGGACGGGTCGGGCTACTGGTGGCAGCGCGAGCATTTCGACGAGGACGCGGTCCGGCGCATGGTGGACGACGGCGTGGCTGCGGCGGCGGGCGCGGACGATGCGGCGGCCGGATGGCGCGTGCTGTTCGAGGCGCACAACGCGCGCGCCGGGCGCGCGGGCGGCTATCGGGCGGGCCAGCGGATCGCCGTCAAGGCGAACATGAACGGCGCGGGCACGTTCGGCGCGGACGAGGACAGCGCCATGAGCTATACGACGCCGGTTCTTTTGCGTGCGCTGCTGCTGTCGCTCGTGGAGGACGCGGGCGTAGCGGCGGGCGACATCGCGGTGTACGACGCGTGCCGCATCTTCCCGGCGCATATGATGGAGCTCTGCTCGGAGGGCGCGCTTGCCGGCGTGCGCTTCCGCTACTACGACGAGGGCGGCCCGAACGACGCCGCAGGCGACGAGAGCGCGCCCGTCGTCTGGTCGGCCGACGTGGCGGGCGCGGCGAACGTGGTGCCCGCCTGCGTGTCGGAGGCCGACTACCTGATCAACCTCGCAAGCCTCAAGGGGCACAGCTACGGCCTCACGCTGTGCGGGAAGAACCACTTCGGCTCGCTGGTCAACTCCAGCCGCCTGCGACCGCCCGAGGCCGCCGGCATCCACCGCTACGTGTCCGGCCAGGCCATGGGCATGTACACCGTGCTCGTCGACCTGTTCGCCAACCGTCTGCTGGGCGGCAAGACGATGCTGTGGATGCTGGACGGCTTGGTGCCGGCAACCTCGGAAGGCGCGTCGGTCACGCGCGAGGCGGCGCAGTGGGAGGGCGCGCCCTTCGACGGCGGGTTCGCGGCCAGCATCTTCCTGTCGCAGGATCCGGTGGCCATCGACTCGGTGGGCGCCGACTTCCTCATCAACCAGCCGGCGGTCGTCAGCCGCAACGCCGCGCTCGAGGGCAACCTGGGCGTGGAGAACTACCTGCACGAAGCCGCGTTGGCATCTGCACCGCCGTCGGGAGCCGCGTACCGCGACGGCGCAGGGAACCCGGTGGAGAGCCTCGGCGTGCACGAGCACTGGAACAATTCCGTGGAGCGCCTGTACAGCCGCGACCGCGGCGAGTCGGAGGGCATCGAGCTCGTCCGCATTCTGCGTTGATCGCTCTGCACATGATTTCCATTTGACTTGGAATCAGCTCCAGGACGTAGACTCGAAGGACGGAAGCGAGAGGAGAGTCAGCATGAGACAAAGCGAATTGGACCGGCGCACCTTCGTCATGGGGTCGTTCGGCTTCGGCATGGCGGTGCTCGGCGGCGGCATGCTCGCCGGATGCGTTGCGGCAGAGGAGCAGGTTGAGGAAAACGAAGCGCCCGCGCCGGACGAGGAGGGCGGACCGGCCGAGTCCGTTGCGTCCGAGCCCGAGCCCGCGGCCCACGGCGGGCGGGCGCTCGTGGCGGTGTTCTCGTACTCGGGCAACACGTTTTCCGTCGCCGAGCGCATCGCGGAGGCGACGGGTGCCGACCTGTTCCGCATCGAGACGACCGACGCCTATCCCGACGATTACGATGCCATGACTTCCCAGGTGCGGCGCGAACAAGACGAGGGCTACCTGCCGCCGATCGCGGCCGCGGTGCCGGATTGGGATGCCTACGATGCGGTCTACCTGGGCAATCCCATCTGGTGGGGGCGGTTGCCGCATGTGATGCGCTCGTTTCTGCTGCAGCACGACCTGGCGGGCAAGGCGGTCGCGCCGTTCTGCACGAGCGGCGGCAGCGGCATCGACGGCGCCTTGGCCGATATCCGCGATCTGTGTCCCGGTGCGAACCTGCTGGACGGCCTGACCGTCGAAAGGAGCGCCCTTCCCGATGCGCTCGATCAGGTGGCGCCCTGGATCGAGGGCTTGGGGCTTGCGTAAGGGAGCTTCGGCTGAACGGTGGCCGGTTCGGGCCGTCTGCCGGGCAGCCCGTGCAAGAAGGCAAGAAGGAAAGCAAGAGGATAGGAAAGAGGCAACACTATGAACGACTTCATCTTCCACAACCCTGCCAAGGTGTACTTCGGAAAGAACCAGCTGGAGCACCTTCCTGAAGAGCTCGCGGCCTTCGGCACGAAGGTGCTGATGGTCTACGGTGGCGGCTCCATCAAGAAGAGCGGCCTGTACGACGAGGTGCGCGGCCTTCTGGAAGGCGCCGGCATGGAACTGTTCGAGCTGGCAGGCGTCGAGCCCAACCCGCGCCATACCACCGCGAACAGGGGCGCCGCCATCTGCAGGCAGAACGGCATCGACGTGGTCCTGGCCGTGGGCGGCGGGTCCGCCATCGACTGCGCGAAGGGCGTCGCCGCGGCGGCCAAGACCGCGGACGGCGACGTATGGCCCCTGGTCGCGGGCGGCGCATGGGTGACCGATGCCCTGCCCGTGGCGGTCGTGCTCACCAACGCTGCAACCGGTTCCGAGATGGATGCTTGGAGCGTCATCTCGAACATGGACGTCAACCAGAAGATCGGCCTGGGCGGAAGCGCGCTGATCCCCCGCGTGGCCTTCGAGAACCCCGAGCACAGCTACACCCTGCCGGCGTACCAAACCGCGTGCGGCGCGTTCGACATCTTCAACCACGTGCTGGACAATTACTACCTTGCCGGCGATGCCACCTTCGACCTGGTCCTGGAGATGCAGGAGGCCGTCATGCGCACGGTGGTGAAGTGGACCCCGGTGGCGTTGGAGGAGCCTCAGAACTACGAGGCGCGTGCGAACCTGATGTGGGCATCGTCCATGGCGCTCAACACGGTGCTCGATGCGGGGACGGTGCACGGGTGTGCGTGCCATATGATGGAGCACGAGCTGTCCGCCTACTACGACATCACGCACGGTCATGGCCTGGCCATCCTTGCCCCGCGCTGGCTCGAGTACATCTTGGACGACGGGACCGCGTCCGCCATCTATCGTCTGGGCATTGCGGTGTTCGGGGTGGAAGAGGGTCTTTCGCCTGAAGAAGGCGCTCGCAGGGCGATCGAGCGCGTGAGCTCCTTCGCCTCCGAGACGCTGGGGCTTGAGGGAACCCTGACCGAGCTCGGCATCGACGAGGCGCATTTCCAGGATATGGCGCGCCACGCTTGCGGCGGCGGTCGGATCCCGGGCCTGCGCAGCCTGGGCGCGGAAGACGTGGAGCGCATCTACCGCATGTGCCTTTAGGGGCGACTCGCGTCCCACGTGGGGAAGTCCCCATGCGGGGCGCGAAGGAGGCCGGCTCCAGGGGGCGCGCGGGAAAAAGGGCAAGTTCGCGTCGATATGCGAGCTTTTCCGCGTCTCGAGTCGGCCGAGCTGCTCGTCTCGATCAAGAAACCCCAGGTCGAACGATTGTCCCTCCTGTTTATCCGCAAATGAGGATAGCAATATCGACGGGAACTTACCAGGATTTCGCGATAGCGTTCGGGGTGGGATCGGCGCGCGACGACGCTGCTCCGAGACACATCCGTGCGAGGGCGTTCGTGCGCGGCAGCCTATCTTGTGGAGGGCCTGCTGCAAAACGAGCGGGCTCTCTTGGCGAGGCGCGGGTTGGCGTCGTAGCTTCGTCATGAGGCGCCGAGCCGACGTTGGCGATCAGGTAAAAAAAGAACCCGATGCGTCATGCACCGGGTTCTTTACCTGCAGGAAAGGGCGATCCCTCGTCTGATCCTACAGCGTCTCGAAGTTCCAGGAGCTCATGTACTTGATCTGCTCCTCGGTGAGCGTGTCGATCTCGATGCCCAGCGTTTCCAGCTTCACGCGCGCCACGTGCGTATCGATGGCGGCGGGCACGTCGTACACCTTGTTCTCCAGCTCGCCGGCGTGGAGGTACAGGTACTCGGCGGCCAGCGCCTGGTTCGCGAAGCTCATGTCCATCACGGACGCGGGGTGACCCTCGGCGCACGACAGGTTCACGAGGCGGCCCTGCGCCAGCACGATCACCGTGCGGCCGTCCGGCAGCGTGTACTCTTCCACCAGCGGCTTGATCTCCTCTTTCTTCGTGGCGTGGTCTTCCAGCCACTCAAGGTTGATCTCGGAGTCGAAGTGGCCGGAGTTGCACACGATGGCGCCGTCCTTCATGTTCTCGAACGCCGGGCCGTCCACCACCTTGCAGTTGCCGGTCACGGTCACCCACACGTCGGCGAAGCGCGCCGCCTCGGCCGCGGGCATCACCTCGTAGCCCTCCATGTGCGCCTCGAGCGCCTTGAGCGGGTCGACCTCGCACACGATGACGCGCATGCCCATGCCCTTCGCGCGCAGGGCCAGGCCGCTGCCGCAGTAGCCGTAGCCCGAGATCACGATGGTGCGGCCGCACAGGAGGCGGTTCGTGGCGCGCACGATGCCGTCGAGCGTGGACTGGCCCGTGCCGTAGTGGTTGTCGAAGCAGTGCTTCGTGTTCGCGTCGTTGATGTTGAACACGGGGTAGGCGAGCGTCCCCTCGGCGGCCATGGACATGAGGCGCACGACGCCCGTCGTGGTCTCCTCGGTGCCGCCCACCACGTGCGCCAGCTTGTCGGTGAACTTGGTGTGCAGCGCGGTGTCGAGGTCGGCGCCGTCGTCCATGACGATCTGCGGGTCGCAGGCGATGACGGCCTCGATGTGGCGGTTGTAGGTGTCGGCGTCCTCGCCGGCGATGGCGAACACGTCGATGCCGAAGTCGCGCACGAGAGAGGCGGCCGTGTCGTCCTGGGTGGACAGCGGGTTGGAGGCGCACAGCGTCACCTTCGCGCCGGAGGCCGAGAGCGCGCGCATGAGGTTCGCCGTCTCGGTGGTCACGTGCATGCAGGCGCCGATGCGCACGCCGTCCAAGGGCTTCTCGCGCTCGAAGCGCTCGCGGATGGACGCCAGCACGGGCATGTCGCGGTCCGCCCACAGGATGCGGGCGAGGCCCTCGTCGGCCAGGGCGATGTCTTTGATATCGTGGTTCAAGGGTATGCCTCCATTGACATATAAGGGAACGTGCGATTCTCGATCTCTCAGATTATCATAGCCGAACCGACCTAGTTATGAAGTTCGTATGCAGAACCTTTGTGAATACCGGTGATTTATGACCTCGAATTCGGAAGAAACGGTAACGAACGGACTCGTTGTTGCCCCGAACGGCTGCTCACCCGCTATAATCTGTCCAGCTTGGAACGCGTTACAGCCAGAGCGCCGCAGCGGCGAACAGGCGGCGTTCCGCACAACCCTCAGACGAAACCGAACAACACCAGGGGGGCGGAGCGCGACCCGCAGGACGGGTGCGCGATGGCACGGCCGCAAGGAGCGTTCGCGGCCCGACAAAGGAGCAAAGGTGCTGGACCAGTTTTTTTCGCAGATCTCGTTCGTTGACATATTCAACTTCTGCGTGTTTCTCACGTTCACGATCTGCTACACGTATCAGCTCTACTACGTGTTCGTGGTGCTGACGCGCAAGCCCAAGGAGCTCACGGCGAAGAAGAACCACAAGTTCGCCGCGGTCATCTCGGCTCGCAACGAGAGCGCCGTCATCGGCGACCTCATCCACTCCATCAAGGTGCAGAACTATCCGTCCGAGCTCATCGACGTGTTCGTTATCGCCGACAACTGCACGGACGACACCGCGCGCGTGGCCCGCGAGGCAGGCGCCATCGTCTTTCCCCGCAGCAACGACAAGGAAGTTGGCAAGGGCTACGCGCTCGACTACGGCTTCCAGTGCATTCGCGAGCGCTACGCCGACAAGGGCTACGAGGCGTACTTCGTGTTCGACGCCGACAACGTGCTGGATGTGAACTACTTCCGCGAGATGAACAAGACCTTCGACAACGGAGCGAAGGCCTCGACCAGCTATCGAAACTCCAAGAACTACGACTCCAACTGGATATCCGCGGGCTACGCCGTGTGGTTCCTGCGCGAGGCGAAGTTCCTGAACCAGGCGCGTCTCACGCTGAACACCAGTTGCGCCGTGTCGGGCACGGGCTTCTTCATAGCCGCCGACATCATCGAGAAGAACGGCGGTTGGAAGTGGCACCTGCTCACCGAGGACATCGAGTTCTCTGCGAACAGCATTCTCGAGGGCACGCGCATCAGCTACACGCCCACGGCCATCCTCTACGATGAGCAGCCCATCACGTTCCGCGACTCGTGGAACCAGCGCTTCCGCTGGGCGAAGGGCTTCTACCAGGTGTTCTGGCACTACGGTGCCCGCCTGGCGAAAGGCATCGCCGTGAACCCCAAGGGCGCGCGCTTCGCTTGCTACGACATGCTCATGACCATCGCGCCGGGCATGCTGCTTACCATCGTGTCGGTGCTGTTCAACGCCATCATCGTGTTCCTCAGCCTCACCGGAGCCATGTCCACGGGCATCATGGTTGCCTCCTCGCTGTCGTCCATCCTGTTCTGCCTGCTGAACTACTTCATCTTCATGTTCATGTTCGGCGTGCTGACCACGTTCGTGGAATGGGACTCCATCCGCTCCACCACGGGCAAGAAGGTTCTGTACATGTTCACGTTCCCCGTGTTCATGATGACCTATATCCCCATCGCGCTGGTCGCGCTCGTGAAGAAGTGCAACTGGAAGCCCATCAAGCACAGCATCTCGGTGGACGTGGCCGAGCTTTCCGACGCGGCAAGCGCCGCGCCCCAAAAGCAGCGTGAGCGCACCATGTAGCACGCGGTGTCAAGTCGATATGCGAAAGCGGCGGGCCTCCGGGCCCGTCGCTTTTTTGCGCCCGGTTGGCGCACGTCTGCATCCTCGCCCGAAAAACACGCCTCGATGCATGAGGCGTGTTTTTCGGGCGAGGATGGCTTCCGACGGCGCCGATGTGCTTGCGAGTCGGGGGGGGTTACCACACGCGGGCGAAGGTGAGGCAGCGGACGGTGGCGGCTCCGGCGACGCGGACGGCGTCGGTCGCGGCGAACAGCGTGGCGCCGGTGGTGTACACGTCGTCGACCAGGATGACCGAGGGGAAGGCGCTTGCGCCGGGCAGCGGGATGAAGCGGCCTTCCATATTCGCCAATCTGTCGCGGCGCGCGAGGGCGCGCTGGTCGCGGCTGCGGGGGCGGGCGAGCACGGGCGCGACGGCGAGGCCCAGGCGGTCGGCCAGCGCCTGAGCCAGCTCCTCGCCGTGGTCGAAGCCGCGCCGTCTGCGGGCGGCGGCGGTGGCGGGCACCGGCACGATGCAGGGATGGTCGGCGAGCCAGGAGGGCGGCGCCATCGGCGCCATGAGCGTCGCCATGGCGCCTGCCAATCGCCGCTCGCCGGCATCCTTCCAAGTGCGCACGATGCGGGCGGCGGCATCGTCGAAGGCGACGGCGCTCGCGCAGGCGTCGAAGGGCGGCTCGTCGCGTCCGGCAACGCTCATCAGCACGTCGTTGCACTCGCTGCACTGCACGCGGCCGAACGGCGCGCCGCAGCGCGGGCAGGCGCGCCACCAGTCGATATGGCTCAGGTTGAGGCTGCAAGGCGCGCACAGCACCTCGCCCGGGGTGTCGCATACGGCGCAGCGCGTGGGCCACAGCGTCTCGGCGATGGCCTCGGCGGCTCCGCGCCCGTAGAGGCCCACCGTCCTCAGCAGACGCTCGCGGCGGGGAACGCGCGGGCATGCGCCTGCTTCCCGTGCGGTCGGGCGTGCGGGGGCGAGGGCGAGGGTTGTGCGGGCGATCGTCATCCTACGAGGATAGCACGGAGCCTTCCACGCGCCGCACACGGCGCTCTCATGTCCGGCACCCGCCGTTCTCGCGCGGATTCCACGCCGATCCAGCGTCGTTTCCACGCGCTTTCCCCTCGTTTCTCGCGCGCTTCTCGCATGTGCGCCGCAGGCCTGGCCGGCGTCGCGAAAGCATGCGCGCTTCACAGGGCCTTGCAGGCCTTTCGACGCGCGGAGCCTCGAAGGAGCGGCGTCCCCTCATCGTGTCCGGCGTTCGGACGGCGTGCCCGCCTGGAGCCTTTTCGGCGGCGTCCGCGCGTTTCTCGCGGATTGTGCGGCTCGGCTTTCAGGTGTTTTCATGATCTGGTACACTGAGTGACGCTTCTTTCGAGTCTGTAGTTGCGGGTTTTTCAACCTCAGTCCACGGCAGATGCGGTCGAAAGGACCCACGTAAGCCGCGCGGTCTCCGCGCGACGATCATGGCGTATCCTAGAGGTAAGCCGCACCGCCTGAGTATCGCGACATCCGGTTGCGACGGGCGAGAGGGCAAGGCGCAAGCTGAGTTCCAGTGCGCGAGTGTGGGGGCAAAGACTAGGTCAGTCGAAAGAGGCAGCATGAACATCAAGCTAGATGGAGGCTCACCGGTTATGAAGCGTTATAAAACGCTCGCGTCCTGCTGCATGGCGGTCGCGTGCATGGCGGCCCTGCTCGTCGTTCTGACGGGCTGCTCATCGCAGCAGAGCTACACTCCCCCCGAGAAGACGCCCACGCTGTCCTCGCCGACCATCGGCAAGGACGGTACGCTGCGCGTCGGTGTGAACACCGACAACCAGCCCCTGGCGGGACAGCCTTCCTCCTCGTCCAAAATCGTCGGCATCGACGTGGACGTGGCGGCGGCGCTGGCTGACAGCTTCGGGCTGAAGCTTGAGGTCGTCAACGTGGGATCGGATGCCGAATCGGCCCTCAAAGAGGGAACGGTCGACATCGTCATGGGCATCGACAAGTCCGACAGCAGCACCTCGTTCTGGAAGTCTGACGCGTACCTGCCTACGGCCGTGGCGTTGTTCTCCGCGCCGTCCAACACGCAGGTTCCCACGAACGTCGTCGAGACGAAGATCGCCGCGCAGGTGTCGTCGAAGAGCGCTTGGGCGGTGACGAACGAATTCGACAAGGCAACCTTCTCCACGACCGACGACCTCAAGAGCGCGTTCGCCGAGCTGGCCTCGGGCCAGGTGCAGTACGTGGCGGCCGATGCCATCATCGGGACGTACGCGGCGCACAGCGCGGGCGACGACGTGCATATCGTGGCGCTCATGCAGCAGGCGGGCGGCTACGGCGTGGGCGTGTCGGATGCGAACACCGATCTCAAGCAAGCGGTCTCCGAAGCCCTCGCCACGCTGACCGGCAACGGCACCATCGGCGTCATCGAGACGAAGTGGCTGGGTACCGCGCTCGACCTTTCGTCCACGCCGCTGACTGCCGGCGCCACCAAGTCCACGGACGCGGGCGCGACCGTTGCTTCGAAGGAGCCGAAAGACGAGAGCGAAGGCGAGAACGCTGACGGGGACGCTGCTCCTGCCGACGAAGGCACGGGTGCCGGCGACGAGGTGAACGCGGGCGAGAACGCCGTGCAGCCTGGAGACGTCGCTGCTTAGAGCCGAGATCCTCCCGAACGTTCGAAAGCCCTGGAACGCCGACATCGTGCGTCCGGGGCTTTCTTTATGACGGGGAAGGAGAAGCGCTTGACTTGGAGTGCGCTCCAAGTGGTTCAATGGTCGACGATCGGTATCATGACGGAGGTTGAACATGGAGCAACGACAACTGCGCGAGCTGCTCGAGCGCGTCGCGGCGGGCGAGACCGCCGTCGACGAGGCCGAGCAGGCGCTGCGCATCGCCCCGTTCACGGAGCTGGGCTACGCGACGGTGGACAACCATCGCGGCATGCGCCAGGGCGTGTCGGAGGTGGTGTACGGTGCGGGCAAGACGGCCGAGCAGATAGCGGGCGTGTGCCGCGCGCTCGTGGAGAACGGGCAGGAGCGCGTGCTGGTCACCCGGCTCGACGCCGAGAAGGCCGCCGCGGTCGAACGTGCCCTGGAAGGCGCGTGCCCTCTCGCGTTCGCTTACCGCCAAGGACCGCGTCTCGGCATCCTGGGCGAGGCGCCCGAGCCCGACGGCAACGGGCCTATCGTGATAGCCGCCGCCGGCACGAGCGACCTTCCGGTGGCGGAGGAAGCCGCCGTGACGGCCGAGATGCTGGGCAACGAAGCGGTGCGCCTGTACGACGTGGGCGTGGCCGGCATCCATCGCTTGCTGGCGCATGCCGACGACATCGCGCGGGCCAGCGTCGTGGTGGCGGTGGCGGGCATGGAGGGCGCGCTGGCCAGCGTGGTGGGCGGTCTCGCGTCGTGCCCGGTGATCGCCGTGCCCACGAGCGTGGGCTACGGCGCCAGCTTCGGCGGCGTCGCGGCCCTGCTGGCCATGCTGAACTCGTGCGCCTCGGGCGTGTCCGTCGTCAACATCGACAACGGCTTCGGCGCGGGCTACCAGGCCCATATGATCAACCATGTGAAAGCGAGGACGGCATGACGACGTTGGTTTGGAACTTGGAAGAGAACGCCACGCGGCGGCACCTGCTGGCCGAGGCGTTGCTGCAACTGCCCGAAGAGCGGCGCGCGCAGGTGCTGGAGGCCGCCGAAGCGGCCGGCGTGCCCGACGGGCATCATCACGACCTGGGCGAGGTGAACGCCACCATCGATGCGCTCGATGCGAGCGAGCGGGCGAAGGACGACATGCGCGCCGTCTACCGCATCCTCGCCGAGGCCGAGGCGACGGCGCACGGCTGTGCGGTGGAGGAGACGCACTTCCACGAAGTGGGCAACGGCGAGGCGCTGCGCAACGTGCTCGCTATCTGCCTGGCCGTGGAGGCGCTCGACCCGGACGAGATCGCGGCCACCCGCGTGCAGACCGGCAGCGGCACCGTGCGATGCGCCCACGGCGAGCTGCCCATCCCCGCGCCGGCCACCGCCGCCATCATCGCCCGCGGCATCCCCACGTGCGATCGCAAGCTGGAAGGCGAGCGCTGTACCCCCACGAGCGCCGCCGTCATCCTCCACTTCGTGCAGCGCTACGACGCGTAGCAACCCGCTCCGCCGCTCCGCGTCGTAGCGCTTCGTCAGAGTGTTTCACGTGAAACACTCGTTCGAGCAAACAAATGTTTCACGTGAAACATCCGCGCGGCATTTGGAGGGAGAACAACGCCTCGCGGGTTGGCGCAGCAAGGCAGCGAGAAGGCCCCCGGCGTTCGGAGTTGTCCCGCTGCGCTGCCAAGCGTACTTCGGTACGCGCCGAGCGGCGCACAAGGGGCAAGGCCGGATGCCGGGGGCCTTCGCAGTGCCGGGTCGTTCCGTCGGCCGCGAGGCCGACGGAACCGGCTAGTTCAGGAAGTCCTCGAGGATCTCCTGCTCGGCTTCCTCTTCGGTCAGCCCCAGGGTCATGAGCTTCGTGATCTGGTCGCCGGCGATCTTGCCGATGGCGGCCTCGTGCACCAGCAGGGCGTCCTCGTGGGCGGCCTCGATGCCGGGGATGGCGGTCACCTTCGCCGTGCCCATGAGGATGGCGTCGCACTGCACGTGGCCGCGGCACTGCGCCTCGCCGATGACCAGCGGGTTGAAGATCTGCTTGGAGTTGTCCTGCGCCACCGAGCGCGAGATTACCTGCACGCTGGAATCGTCGCCCTTGAGCTCCACCTTCATGTTCGAGGTGGCCACCTGGTCGTCGTGGGTCAGCAGCTTCTCGGTCAGCACCAGCTTCGCGCCCGCGCCCAGCTCGGCGTTCGTGTCGCGCACGGTGGACGACACGCCGCGCAGCTGTGTGAGCTCCATCTCGCAGCTGGAATTCTCGTCCATGATCACGTTGGTCACGGGGTTGAGGATGCGCTCGCCGGTGCCGGTGCCTTCACCGTAGTGCTTCTCCACGTACTTCACGCGGCTGTTCTTGCCGCAGTAGAAGGTATGGATGCCGTCATGCTCGGAGGCCTGGTGGCTCTCGTTGTGGATGCCGCAGCCGGCGATGATGGTCACGTCGCAGTCGTCCTCGATGTAGAACGTGTTGTACACGACGTCCTTCAGGCCCGCCTGCGTGACGATGACCGGGATGTACACCGTCTCGCCCTTCGTGCCGGCCTTGATGCGGATGTCGATGCCGGGGTTGTCCGTCTTCGTGGCGATCTCGATGTTCGCCGAGGAGTGGCGCTCGACGAGCTCGCCGTCCTTGCGGATGTTGAACGCGCCTTTCGGCATGCCGTGTATGTTGGCGATCTCGGCGAGCAGGCTCTCGTCGATGGGGGAAAGATCAACAGCCATGATGGCCTCCTTCTGGTTCAAAGCGGCGGCTTCGTGCAGCTGCCGCGTGCGTGAACGCGAACGAATGTTTCACGTGAAACATTCGCAGCGCGGCGTGGGCGGGTTAGCAGGTGGTGGCGATCTCCGTGAGGTGCAGCTCGGTGGGGGTGCTCAGCTGGCAGCCGGGGATGCCCTTCGCCACGAAGCCCAGCTTCGGCATGAGCTCCTCGGGCGTGCCCGTCTCGGCAACCTTGCCGTCGCGCAGAAGCACGATCTCGTCGGCCAGCTGGATGATGCGCTCCTGGTGCGAGATGATCACGATGGAGCGGCCGTCGCGCGCCTCGTGGATGTCGCGGAACGTCTCGGTCAGGCGGTCGAAGCTCCACAGGTCGATGCCCGCCTCGGGCTCGTCGTAGATGGCCAGCTTCGGGTCGCGCGCGAGGATGGTGGCGATCTCGATGCGCTTCACCTCGCCGCCGGACAGGTTCTTGTCCACCTCGCGCGTGAGGTAGCTGGCCGAGCACAGGCCCACCTTCGCCAGGTACTCGTTGCACGCGAGCATCGGCAGCTTCTTGCCGGCCGCGATGTCCAGCAGCTTCTTCACCTTCATGCCCTTGAAGCGTGCGGGCTGTTGGAAACCGTAGCCGATGCCCTTCTTGGCGCGCTCGGAGATGGACAGGTCGGTGATGTCCTCGCCGTCCAGCAGGATCTGGCCGCTCGTCGCGCGCTCGACGCCCATGATGAGCTTGGCCAGCGTCGACTTGCCCCCGCCGTTCGGGCCGGTGATAACCGTGAAGCGGCCGTCGGGGATGGTGAGCGACAGATCGTCGATGATGCGCTTCGTTTCCTTCGATCCGTCCGCAAGCGGCACCTCGAAGGTGAGGTTCTTGAGTTCCAGCATAACAGCAGCTCTCCGTATTCTTCTCGTCTATTTGATACTGTATTACTATCATTATTGCGGCGCTCGGTCAAGCGCGGCCGCATGCTCGGCGACAGGCGCGTCCGCCTCGGCCGTCAACGGCCGGGACGACCCCCGGATCCAATCGCTTCGCACGCACTCGGTTCCAACCGCTTATTCTAGCTCAAGCGCGAGGACGTGTGCTTCGGAAGTACGATTTTCAGGGCTTGCCAGGCAAAGGCCGGCGTGCGAGCATCCGGCAGGGGTTCGGGTGGCGATAATGCATCGAATTCGGAACTCTCAGGGCTGCGTTGCGGAGAGCCCGAGGGGTTCCTTTCGACGGAATGCCTGGTCGCAAAATGCGCGACACCATAGCAGGGCCGCTATTCGCGCTTTCGACCCCCGCGCGTATTCCGAATTCGATGCATTGTTGCCATTCCGGCCTCGGTCCGTGATCGCCGTGACGCGCTGTCGCGGTTGCGTGCGAAAGGGGCTGGGCGCGAGGCGGCCCCGGCGTCTGCGTCGGGGCCGCGGTCGAAGCGCTCTGTTTACGTCGCGGGCCTACTCGTTCAGCAGGTCGATAACCGCAAGGCCGGCATCGGACGCCTCGATGATGTCCTTGCTGCCGAACACGCACACGGCGTTCATCGCGACGGCTTCGGCGATGGGCCCGGCCAGCGCGCGCAGCGCAGCGGCGTCCGCGTCGATCATCTGGGCGCGCGTGGCGGCACGGCTCTCGGGCGTGCGTCCGCCGAAGAAGTCGCCGTCCTGGCGCCGCACGAGGGCGCGCGCCTTGAGCGGGGTGTCGAACCCGGCCACGGTGCTCACCACGTAGCCTTCCATCGCCTCGGCGGCGGGGTCGAACTTGGCCAACCACTCGGAAGCCCTGGCGAAGTGGGCCAGCGTGTCGTCGAGGTGCGGGTCGCGATACGAGTAGAAGCGCAGATTGCCGGTGCGCGCCGTCTGGAAGCCCGCCCCGTACGCGCCGCCCTTCACGCGCACCTCGTTCCACAGGTAGTCGTAGGAAAGCGCCCGCGCGGCCACCTGCCAGGCGCCCGTGTAGCCCGCGTCGAAGGCGCGGCGGTCGAAGCCCTGGGCCGCATAGCACACGTCGGTGGGCACGATGAACGCCTCATTGAGCGCCACGGGGTCGGGCGCGATCAAGCGCACGCCGTCAGCGGGGCGCGTGCGGCCGAGCGCGGCGCCTGCGGCCAGGAAGCGCTCGTAGTCGCCGTCCGTGCCGGTGAAGCTCAGCGTCAGAGCGTCGTCGGCGAACAGGCGCGCGGCGAGGTCGGCCAGGCGCGCGGACACCTCTTCGGCGCGCTCGTCGAACGAGGCCAGCAGCTGCTTGAGGAAGCGGTAGAACCCGACGCCGCCCAGCTGCTCGCGCACCACGCCGGCCGGCAGGTAGTACGAGGCCAGGTGCGCCATGGCGCTGGCGTGCCCCGCGTTCGCGAAGCCCTGCTCCATGCCGATGCGGCGCTGCTGCAGCACGTCCTTGATCTTGCCCGTGTCGGAGAAGTCGGTCTCCAGCATGATCTCGCGGGGCAGCTCGGCCAGCTCGCGCACGTTCTCGGTCAGAGCGCTGGAGCTGACGACGAACTTCGGAGCCAGGGCAGCGGGGTCGGTCTCGCTCTCGTAAATCTCGGCGAAGAACGTGAGGTTGCCCAGCTTGCCGTTGACGAGCGTGTCCAGCTCGGAGGCGGTATGTCGTGCGGTTCCCAGCTTGCCCAGCACGAGGCCCAGAACGGCCACGTAAGGAAGTTCGTCGAACGCGACGCGGTCGAGGTCGAAGTAGCGGTAGGCGTAGGCGATGCCGCGCGTGGGAACGTCGTGGCGCAGCGTAGGAACAGACGCGTCTTCTACCGGGCCGTACGCGGGCTCCTCGGGAGCGTCCTTTATGTCGGCTACCGACAGGCGCGGCAGCACGGCCAAAGCTTCGGGCGAGTCGGGCTCCTCCTGCAAGCGGCGCAGCGCGGCCTCCTCGTCGGCCACGCGAACGTAGTCCTCGGGAGTCATGGCGGCTTCGACGGCGGCCAGGCGCTCCTCCTCGTAGGCGTCCTCGTCGCCGTCGACCGGCACGATCTCCACCTCGGCCATATGGTCGCTGTCCAGGAACACCTCGCGGATCAGCCGCTCGAAATACCCCTCGTCCAGCGCTTTGCGCAGAAACGCGAAGTCGTCCTCGTACTTGAGGTAGGACGTGGCCGCATCGTCGTCGTACAGCCAGCCCGCCAGCGAGCTCATCGCCAGCGCTACGCCGTCGGGCATGCCGTACTCGCGCTCGCGCATGACGAACTCGGCGCGCGACAGCGACGCCTCCACGAGCGTGCGGTCGAGCCCTCCGTCGGCCAGCTTGCGCAGCGTTTCCTCCACGACCGGGCGGAAACGCTCGGCACCGCCTTCCTCCAGTCCGCGCAGCTGGATGACCGCGAACGGCTGCAGCAGCGAGTCGGCGAAGAACGCCGTAGCGTCGGCCGCCAGCCCCGCGTCCAGCAGGGCGCGCTTGAGCGGCGCCTCGTTCGAGCCTGCGATGGCGTCGATGAGGATGTCCACGGCCGTCATGCGCGTGCGCTCGCACGCGTTGCCGATGACGTAGCCCAGCCCGGCGCACGCGTTCTCGGGCGCGGTAGCCATGTTCCTCTTCACGCCCAGCGCGCGTACGGGCGCCTGCTCGCGCAGCTCGTGGGGGCCGAGAGGCGCGCCCTCGGAGCCGATGCCCGTCGCGGCCGCCTGCTCGTCGGCGACGGGGGACAGGTAGCGTTCGTTGAGGAAGGCCAGCATGCCGTCCAGGTCGAGATCGCCGTACAACGTGAGGTAGCTGTTGTCCAGGCGGTAGTGGCGGCGGTGCTCCTCCAGGAACTGCTCGTAGGTGAGGTCGGGGATGGCGCGCGGCGTGCCGCCCGACTCGAAGCGGTAGGCCGTGTCGGGGAACAGCGCCGCCTGCAGCTCGTCGTACAGCACCGAATTCGGATCGGACAGCGCGCCCTTCATCTCGTTGTACACCACGCCGTTCAGCACGAGGCGCGCAGACCCGTCGGCGGCTTCCGTGGCGGCCACGGCGTCGCCTGCAACGGAGTCGCCCGCTTCGGCTTCCGTGTCGCCGCCCAGCTCGTAGTGCCAGCCCTCCTGTTCGAAGATGGCGCGTTTACGGTAGATGGCCGGGTGCAGCACCGCGTCGAGGTACACGTCGGCGAGGTTCAGCAAGTCCTGGTCGTTCGTGCTGGCCACCGGATACATCGTCTTGTCGGGGAAGGTCATGGCGTTCAGAAACGTCTGCATCGAGCTTTTCAGCAGGTCGACGAACGGCTCCTTGACGGGAAACTTGTCCGAGCCGCACAGCACCGAGTGCTCCAGGATGTGGAACACGCCCGTGTCGTCGGCGGGCGGCGTCTTGAACGCGATGGAGAACGCCTTGTTGTTGTCGTCGTTTCGCAGGTACAGCAGCTGCGCGCCGCTCTTGTCGTGGTCGAGCACGTACGCCGTGCCGTCGATCTCGGGAAGTTCTTCGCGCGTGCGCACGGTGAATCCGTGCAGCTTCTGCTCGGGAGCAAGGTCCATGCAATGCCGCCTTTCCGGATGAGCTCGATACCGATAATCGGCCGTCGAGCGCGAGTTCGTGTGTCGACGTCTATGATAGCGCGAACAGGTCGCATCGTCGTCAGGGTTCGCCGACGATCCGGAGAATCGTTGCACACCGGTTAAGCCCAAGGCGCTCATGCGGGGCGAGAGGCCCGCCCAAGCAGGCAGGCCTCTCGAAGGGGAGGGGGCGATTGTCCGATGCCGCTAGGCTGCGGAGGCCTCCGCAGCGGCGCTTCGACCCGCGATGCGGCCGAGCGTCATCGCGCTGAGCACCGTGGCTCCGGCGGCGCAGTTCCACTCGCATACCACGCCGGCGGCGTACAGGCCGGGGATCGGTTCGGTCAGCGAGCCGCTGGAAGCCAAGGCGAGCCTGAGGGCCTGAGCCTGCTCGTTCGTCTTGAAGCCGCCGACGGTGACCGAGGTGCTCACGGCGATAGGAGCTGCGTAGAAGGGGCCGGTCATGGGCACCATCTTGTCGGCGGGAGTTCCGCAGTCCTCGTCCTTGCCCGCTTCGCAGAAGCCGTTATAGCGCTCGACGGTGGCCTTCGCCTTCGCGCCGTCGAGGCCTACCATGCCGGCGACTTCCTCTACGGTGTCGGCGGTGGCCCATTTCAGCGGGTACGTGGCCTGCATGGCGTCCAGCTCGGGCGTGGTTCCCAGCAACGCGATGACCGGCGATCCCTGCTCGTTCTGCTTGCGCACGATGGCGCGGTGCCCGTTGGGGTTTTCGTAGGGGGTCGATTCGTCGAAGAAGCGCTGGCCTTCGGCATCGAGCCAGAGCCCCGGCAGGCGCATCCCGTAGTTGATGTTGACGATGCTGCCCGATTCAAGGCCTGCCAACGAGCTCATCAGCGGCATGTCCGAGACGCGTGTGGTGTAGGCGCCCAGCTCCATGGCCATGACCAGGCCGTCGCCCGTGGCTCCGGGGTTCGAGCCCGGCAGCAGGTTGGCGCATTCGGCGTTCATCTGGCCGATCATGGCCGTGCTTCCGGCGAAGCTGCCCGTTGCCATGACCACGCCTTTGTTCGCCTTGATGCGCACGGGGTTCTTCTTCTGAACCGCCTCCACGCCGATGACGCGTCCGTCGGCGTCGGCGACCAGCTTCGTTGCCGAGGTGTCGGTGAGCGTGCCCACGCCGGCTTTTTCGGCCGTCTCGGCGAGCACGCGCACCATCTCGGCGCCCTTGCCATCGACATGGTGGATGACCGGCAGTTCGGTGTACCCGAACAGCGGCCCTACTTCCTTCAGGAAAGGCACGCCCATCTCCTGCAGCCAATCGATCGTCTCTCCGCTCTTGTCGGCCAGCACGCGCGCGATGGCGGGATCCTTCGGTCCGTACCATTCGGGATGACGCGTGAACCAGCGGTACACGTCGTCGGCGTCGGCGTCGATGCCCTGCTCTTTCGCCAGTTTGGTGCCCCAGCCGCCCAAGATGCCGTCGCTCAGCGCGGAGTCGCCTCCGACGGCGCTGGCCTTCTCGAGCAGCAGCACGCTCGCACCCGCGTTCGCGGCTTCGATGGCGGCCGCGAGTCCGGCCCCGCCTGCTCCCACCACCACGACATCGGCTTCCTGATCCCACTCCTGCGAATCGCTCGAGGACGTCGGTGCGCTGCATCCGGCCAAGAACGAGGACGCCGCAACGCCCATAGTGCCGGCGAGCGCCGCTCCTACGAATCCCCTTCGCGTCATGCGCTTTCCATCGCTCATGATCCCACTCCCTTTCATGATGTTGTCGATTGTTCCTCCCTTTCGGCTTGCGCCTGGCGAAAAGGGTACGCGGCCATCGATTTAACTGTCAATATCTGGAAAATTGATAGTTATCTGAGGCTTTCCCGAAGTGCGAAAAGCGGGGAATCCCCGAAGAAATACCAGTTCAAACCTCTTGCCACCGTTGTCCGTTCCCTTGTTGGCATTCGAACGAGAAGCACGTATCATGAACTATCAAAATCTATCAAATCGAGGAGGGGCGATCTGGTGGAGACGAAGACGGCCGCCATGTCCGATGCGACGGTGCGGCAGATGATCTCGCTTTTGAAGGATCCGGTGTTCTGCGGCCTGCGCGTGTTGGCGGACGAGCGTCCGCTGACGCGCGAAGAGTTCGAAATGCTTGCTATGCCGGAGGGCGTCTCGCGCGAGCAGACGTGGGACATCCTCAACGCGCTGCGGCGCCAGACGGCCGTCGAACTGCCGTTTCGCGATGGGGAAGGGCGGCGCGGTTGGTACTATCCCACGCGCTCGATCGTGGCGAACCTCGACGATATCGACAAGCGCTGCCATGCAGGGTCGTGGCTCGATTTGGCCGTGCGTTCGCGCAACGCCACGTACTTTCTGGTAGAGGCGCACGTGGACGAGGCCGTTGCGACGCTGAAAGAGGACGGTTTGTCCATCGGTTACGAGAAGGCGCGCGAGGTGCTGCTTTCCGAGCGCGACCCGGAAACCTCGGAAGAGCGCCTCCTTTTGAACTGGCATCGAACCGCCTGGCATCTTGAGGAGCTTGCCGGAAGGCCTTGCACGCCCGAGATCGTCCTCGAGGTGTACGAACGGGTTTCGCGCGGCGTGGAGCGCCAGGTCACCCGTTCGTCGCGACAGGGTTCCCGCTTGTGGAAGCGCAAGCCGCTCGATCGCTCTGCGGCGCTCGCGCTCGTGTCGAAGATCATCGAGGAGAACAGCGAAACGTATGCCGAGCATCCGCTGTTGCTGGCCTTGGGCGTCCGCCACCTGTTCATGAGCGTGCACCCGCTGCCGGATTGGAACGGCGCCGTGTGCTCGCTCATGATGAAGCTGTTGTTCAGGAAGACGGAACGGCCCGTGTTGGCGTACGTGCCCATCGTGAAGCCTATGGGCGCCTGGGAAAGCGGCATCCTTCGCCCGCCCGCCGTCATGTCGCTGGTGAAAGACGCCGCCGTCCTCGTTGACGGCGAGGTCGACTACACCATCCACATCGACGTGGCGACGGGTTTGGTGCGCAAGAAGCTGGACGAGGTCGAAGCGGAGCTCAAACGCATGCTCAAACGTGATGAGGCGTTCGTGCGCGCGCTGCGAAACGACGTAGACGTCAATCATCGGCAGCGCTCCGTGCTGCAGATGGCCCTCAGCAATCCTGAGGCGGTGTTTCGCATCGAGTCGCATCAGAAAACCCACAAGGTCGCTTACGCCACGGCGCGTGCCGACCTGTACGGTCTCGTCGACCTTGGGTTTTTGAAGTGCGTCCGCACGAAGCGCGCCTTTGAGTTCCCCGTGACCCCCGGCCTTCGCCAGCTGTTGACGCGCTCTTGACGTGCTTTCGCAAAAAAGCGCCCGGACATGAAAAAGCCTCCCATTTCTCATGTCCGAGAAATGGGAGGCGGTTCGATCGCGCGGGGGCGGCGAGGTTCTCGTTGTCAGATCACGGCCGTCCCGGGGCCGCCTTTGTCGTAGCGGTGGCAGGCCACGCAATGATCGGGCTTCACCTCGACCAAAGGAGGCATGATCTCGTCGCAGCCGTTCACCTTCGCGAAGCAGCGGCTGGCGAAGCGGCAGCCCGGCGGCGGGTCGATGGGCGAGGGCACGTCGCCTTCCAGGATGATGCGCTCCTTCTTGGCGGCGGGGTCGACCGACGGGATGGCCGACAGCAGCGCCTGCGTGTACGGCGACAGCGGGTCGGCGTACAGCGCGTTCTTGGGGGCGATCTCCATCATCTTGCCCAGGTACATGACGCCCACGCGGTCGGACACGTGCTTCACCACGTTCAGGCCGTGCGCGATGAACAGGTACGTCAGGCCGAACTGCTCTTTCAGCTCGTCCAGCAGGTTCAGCACCTGCGCCTGGATGGACACGTCCAGCGCCGACACGGGCTCGTCGCACACGATGAGCTTCGGGTTCACGGCCAGGGCGCGCGCGATGCCCACGCGCTGGCGCTGGCCGCCCGAGAACTCGTGGGGATAGCGGTTGCGCATGTAGTTCGCCAGGCCCACGCGCTCTAACAGCTCGTTCACGCGATCCTCCACCTGGTCTTTCGGCAGGATGTTGTTCGTGATGATGGGCTCGGCGATGATGTCGCCGATGCGCATGCGCGGGTTGAGCGACGCGTAGGGATCCTGGAAGATCAGCTGGATGTCTTTGCAGTACTGCTTGCGCTCGGCCGGCTTCATCGCCGTCAGCTCTTTGCCGTCGAAGACGATTTTGCCCGACGTGGGCTTCAGCAGGTTCACCAGCATCTTGCCTACGGTGGTTTTGCCGCAGCCCGATTCGCCCACCAGGCCGAACGCCTCTCCCTTGCGGATTTGGAAGCTCACGTCGTCCACGGCCTGCACGTAGGAGGTCGCCTTGCCGAAGAAGTTCGTGTCTGCGGCGAAACGCTTCGTGAGGTGCTGGACGTCGAGCAGGATGTCCTGCTCGACCGCGCCCGCTTGCGCGGACGCGGTCGCGTTGCTCGCGGTGTTCTCGCTCATCGGCTCGCCTCCTCTTCCTTCTCGATCTCCTCGATCTCCGCCTCGCGCAGATCTTCGGCAGCCAACAGCGCCTCGGCGGTCTCCACCTCGCGCGCCGCTTCGACGTCGGCCAGCGCCTCGGCCTCGGCTCGGGCGATGGCTTCCTCGCTCTTCACTTCTCCGTCGGCGCTCTCGTACAGGAAGCAGCGCACCTTATGGCCGTCGACGTCCACAAGCTCGGGAACCTTCGTGCGGCAGATGTCCATGCAGGAGTCGCAGCGGTCTGAGAAATGGCAGCCCGGCGGCATCTCCAACGGGTTCGGCACCATGCCCTTGATCATGTACAGGCGCTTCGAATCGTCGTCCTCCAGGCGGGGGATGGACTTCAGCAGGCCCAGCGTGTAGGGGTGCATCGGGTGGTCGAACAGCGTGCGCACCTCGGCTTCCTCCACCACCTGGCCGCAGTACATGACCACCACGCGGTCGGCCGTCTCCGACACCACGCCCAGATCGTGCGTGATCAGCAGCACGGCCATGCCCGTGTCGTCGCGCAGGCGGCGCAGCAGATCGAGGATTTGCGCCTGGATGGTCACGTCGAGGGCCGTCGTCGGCTCGTCGGCGATGAGCAGCTTCGGGTTGCAGGCCAGCGCCATGGCGATCATCACGCGCTGGCGCATGCCGCCCGACATCTGGTGCGGGTAGTCGTTGATGCGTGCCTCGGGGCTGGGGATGCCCACTTTGCGCAACAGGTCGACGGCACGGTCCTTCGCCTCGGCCTTCGACACTTTCTCGTGGGTGCGGATGGCCTCCACGATCTGGTTGCCCACGCGGTACACCGGGTTGAGCGAGGTCATGGGCTCCTGGAAGATCATCGCCATGTCGTTGCCGCGCAGTTCGCGGTACTGCTTCTCGGACAGGGTTGCGAGGTCCTTGCCTTCGAACTCCAGGGAGCCGCCGGCCACGTGTCCCGGCTCGGCCAAAAGACCCATGATGGACAGGCTGGTCACGGACTTGCCGGAACCCGACTCGCCCACGATCGCCAGGATCTCGCCTTGATCCACGTCGAAGCTCACGTCTTCGACGGCGCGGACGATGCCCTTCTTGACGGGGAACTCCGTTGAGAGGTTCTTCACCGAAAGAAGCACGGGATCACCTCTTCCTTGCTTTGGGGTCGAGACCGTCGCGCACGCCGTCGCCCAGGAGGTTGAACGCGAGCACGGTCAGCGTGATGGCCAGGCCGGGGAATATCATGAGCCAAGGCGCGCGGAACAGCTCGTTGCGCCCGCGGCCCAGCATGTCGCCCCATTCGGCGGCAGGCGGCTGCACGCCCAAGCCGAGGAAGCCGAGGGCGGCTGCGTCGAGGATGGCCGTGGAGATGCCCAGCGTGGCGCGGACGATGATGGACGGCAGCACGTTGGGAAGCACGTGCTTGAACACGATCTTGAAGTTGGAATCGCCGATGACGCGCGCGGCGGCCACGTAATCGTTCTCCTTGATGGAGAGGATCTCGGAGCGCACGATGCGCGCGTATTCGGGGATGGCCACCAATCCGATGGCCACGACCGCCTTTTCGATGCCGGGCCCGAGCGCCGCCATGATGGCGATGGCCAGAAGGATGGAGGGGATGGCCAGCATCATGTCCATGATGCGCATGATGACGGTGTCCCACTTGCCGCCCTTGTAGCCGGCGATGGAGCCCAGGATGACGCCCACGGTGAGCGAGATGGCCACGGCGGCCAGGCCCACGGTCAGCGTGATCTGCGTGCCCACGAGCACGCGGCAGAAGATGTCGCGGCCCTGGATGTCGGTGCCGAACCAGTGCTGCGCCGAGGGCCCCAGCAGCGATTCGCCGAGGTTCTGCGCGTACGGGTCGTAGGGCAGGATGCCGGGCGCCAGCTTCGTGACGATGGCGATGGCGGCCAGGATCAGGATGAAGATGCCGCTGACGAGCGACGCCTTGTTGGACACGATGCCCGCGAACACGTCTTTCCAGATGCTCTCGTGCTTCTCCTTGACCGGTTGGCCGTTCAGCAGCGCGGCAT
Organism: Eggerthella sp. BIOML-A4; assembly: GCF_009875575.1. Classification (NCBI taxonomy): domain Bacteria; kingdom Bacillati; phylum Actinomycetota; class Coriobacteriia; order Eggerthellales; family Eggerthellaceae; genus Eggerthella; species Eggerthella sp. BIOML-A4. The sequence continues at coordinate 56,070 of NZ_WWRX01000003.1, forward strand.
CGCCGGCCGGCTCCGTGGCGAGCAGCTTGTTCTTCGCCATGCGGATCACCCCTCTTCCTTCGCGCCGTACTTGATGCGGGGATCGAGGTAGGCGTACACGATGTCGACGACGAGGTTCATGATGACGAAGATGACCGCCACCAGAAGCACGATGCCCTGGACGACGGGGAAGTCGCTCTTCAGCACGCAGTCGACGGCGAACTTGCCGATGCCGGGCCATGCGAACACCGTCTCGGTGAGCAGCGCGCCGCCCAAGAGGCTTCCGAACTGCAGGCCGATGACCGTGGACACGGGCAGCATGGCGTTGCGCAGCGCGTGCTTGATGTTGACGGAGCCCTTCGACAGGCCTTTGGCGCGCGCGGTGCGGATGTAGTCGGCGTTCAGCGTCTCCAGCATGCTGGAGCGCGTCATGCGCGTGATGATGGCCATGGAGTACAGCGACAGCGCCAACGTGGGCAGGATGAGGTGCACCAGCACGTCGGCGAGGCCGGCCCAGTTGCCCTGCATGATGGTGTCGAGAATGAAGAATCCGGTTCCTCCCGACGGTTGCAGGAGGGGCGACACGCGGCCGCTCGACGGCAGCCAGTGCAGGATGCCCGAGAACAGCAGGATAAGCAGGATGCCCGACCAGAAGATGGGCATCGATACGCCGACGAGCGCGATGAGCATGCTCACGTTGTCGGCCGCCTTGTTCTTCTTCACTGCCGCCAGCACGCCCAAGGCCACGCCGACGATCGACGCCACGATGATGGCGCAGATAGCCAGCTCGGCGGTGGCGGGGAAACGCGCCGCGATCTCGGCCGTGACCGGCTGGTGGGTGTAGTACGACGTGCCCAGATTGCCTTGGAGCGCGCCGACGATGAAGTTGATGTACTGCAGCCAGATGGGATCGTCCAGCCCGTTGTCGGCGCGCCATGCCGCCATCGCCTCGGTCGTTGCGTGCTCGCCCAGAACCACCGGAGCCGGGTCCGGGGCCAACACGCGTGTGATGAGAAAGATGATGACTGTCACACCCAGCAAAACGGGAATCACCATGAGGATTCGTTTGAGGATGTATTTGAGCAACTGCTGCTCCTTTCTTTACCGGGATCCGTCCGGGCGGCGTGTCGGCGCCGAGCGAACAGGAATGAAGCCGGAGGCAGTGCCTTCGGCTTCGAGCGCGCGTCCGGTTTCGCCCGAACGTGCAGTCGTGGATCGAAAAAGATCGCATGACAGTGTAGCGCACTTGCTCTCGTTTGACGGCAAGAACGCCATGCCGAGCGGTAATAGAACCCAAAAAAGGGGCCGCTCGACGCCGAGCGGCCCCGTCCGCGCGAAGCGAGAGGCTTACGCTTCCTTGGATACGCCCTTGAAGAAGGCAACGCCCGTCGGATGGTAGTAGAAGTCCTTGACCTTCGGGTTGATGCCCAGCAGGTTCTTGGAGTGGGAGATCAGCACCCACGGCTGCTTCTCGGCAACCATCTCCTCGCACTTGAGGTAGATGGCGTCGCGTTCATCGCCGTCGGGCGTGTCGACGCCCTGAGCGATGAGGGCCTTGTACTCGTCGTCCTGGAAGTGCGCCACGTTCATGGACCAGTTCGTGTCGGCCAAGAGGTTCATGAAGTTGTCCGGATCGCCGTTGTCGCCCGTCCAGCCGTAGAAGCAGATGTCGTAGGGATCGGTCTGCACCTTGGTCTTGTAGGTGGTCCAGTCGTACTCGGTGATGCTCACGTCGACGCCTACCTCGGACAGGTAGCCTTGGATCATGTTGGCCAGCTGGCTGCCGCCCTTCTGGTTGTAGGGGCGCGCGGTGGTGTACGTGATGCACTGCAGCGAGGTGATGCCCTTGTCGGCCAGGGTCTTCTTGGCGGCCTCGGGGTCGTACGCCGTCTGCTTGACGTCCTTGGCGTACGGGGCCATCCAGGTGGGCATGACCGAGTTGGCCACGGTGGCGTAGTCGCCGTAGATGGCCTGCACCATCTCTTCGACGTTGATGGCCTGGGCGACGGCCTTGCGCACTTCCTGGTCGGTGCACTGGCCGGTCTCGGTGTTGAACGCCATGTAGTTGATGGTCATGCCGTCCTCGGAGAACAGCTCGAAGCCGTTGCTGGTCACCTGGTCGGCCGACGAGGGGTCGACGCTCGAGATGATGTCGCACTCGCCGTTCATGAGCGAGGTCAGGCGCGTGTTGCCCTCGGCGATGATCTTGAACACGAGGTTCTTGACCTTCGGGGCTTCTCCCCAGTACTCGTCGTTAGCCACGAGGGTGACCGAAGCGCCCTTCGTCCAGTCGACGAACTTGTAGGGACCCGTGCCCTTGGGCTCGGCGATGGGCTGGCCGGGGGTGGCGGCATCGATTGCCGCAGGGGACACGATGGGGGAGGCCAGCGCCATGGCCAGGTTCTTCAGGAACGGGGTGGACGCGGCGCGCAGGGTGATCTTCACGGTGGTGGGATCGACGGCCTCGACGGTTTCGACGCCGTTGCCCGCCTCCTTCTCGCCGAACACGAACGACGCATAGGGCATGTCGGAGTTGCGGTTGGGCTCGAGCTGACGCTCGATGGACTTCTTCACGGCTTCCGCGTTGAACTCGGCGCCGTCGTGGAACTTGACGCCTTCGCGCAGCTTGATGGTGTACACCTTGCCGTCGTCCGAGATCTCGGGCAGATCGACTGCCAGGCACGGGGCGACCTTCGCATCCTTGGCGCCGTACTGGTACAGGCCTTCGTGGATGTTGCAGCTGACCACTGCGGACTCGCCGTCGTCGAAGTACGCCGGGTCGAGCGCGCGCGGATCGGCCGTGAGGCTGTACGTGATGGCGTCGGCCGCGCCGCCGCCCGTCGTGTCGCCGCCGCTCGCAGCCGGCGCGCTCGTGTCGCCGCCGCTGCAGCCCGCCATGCTCACCAGGCCGAAACCTGCGGCAGACACGCCGAGCAGCTCGACGAACTGGCGTCTGCTGAACGTGTTCTTGCTTTCTTCCATTTGTCGTTCTCCTTCCCTCGCACCCCGCGTCGAACGGGGCCCTCCAGCGAGTCGTGCGACTTTGCTGACGCTTTCGCGCATGCTAGCAAAAAAGCGTATCAACATACTCTAGTGCAATAAAGCACTGTGTACCAGGTAATTTACCCCATGGAAACAAATATCGGCCGTCTGCGGCGCGAAAAACCGCCCAAAGGCGCCTGCGGCAGCGCAACAGGCGGGCGCAAGCGGCACGATTATCGGCGCATTCGGGCCAAAATCGCGCTTTGCATTTCGCTGCGCGGCGCGCTATACTGGCGGGCGTACCCGGAAACCGAGCATGAAAGGCTCCCCTTTGCAACCTGTCGCCAACATCGTTTGCGCTGCCAGCGTCCTCGCGACGCCGGGTATCGGCGCATGGTGGTGGAGCAGAACGCATTAATCCCGGGTCCCCTGGCTTCTGTTCACGCACACATACTTATCAGAAGAGCCCTCGGAGATCCGGGGGCTCTTTTCGTGCGAGCTGCACGAACCGAAGCCGACTGCGAACATCCGCGGCGGGCAAGCCGCGGGACCGACCGATTGGAAAGGAAACGACCATGACCGAACAAGCACCGCATCGTCTGTACCTGCGCGAAGACCAGATCCCGACGCAGTGGTACAACCTGCGGGCCGACATGCCGGAGAAGCCGGAGCCCATCCGGCTGCCGAACGGCCAGGTCGCGCGCCCCGAGGATCTGGCTTCCGTGTTCTGCGACGAGCTGGTGCGCCAGGAGCTGGACGACGACACGGCCTACGTCGACATCCCCGAACCGGTGCTGGAGATGTACCGCATCTACCGCCCGTCGCCCTTGTGCCGCGCGTACAACCTGGAGAAGGCCCTCGGCACGCCCGCCAAGATCTACTACAAGTTCGAGGGCAACAACACGTCCGGCTCGCACAAGCTGAACTCGGCCATCGCCCAGGCTTATTACGCGAAGGCCCAGGATCTCGACGGCATCACCACCGAGACGGGTGCGGGCCAGTGGGGCACGGCGCTCGCCGAGGCGTCGGCGCATTTCGGGCTCAATCTGGACGTGTTCATGGTGAAGTGCTCCTACGAGCAGAAGCCGTTCCGCCGCAACATCATGGAGACGTTCGATGCGCACGTGACGCCCTCGCCGTCCGATACCACCGAGATCGGCCGCAAGATGCTCGCCGAACATCCCGACTCCTCGGGCTCGCTGGGCACGGCCATCTCCGAGGCCGTGGAACGCGCGCTCAACATTCCCGGCAACAAGGGCCGCTACACGCTGGGGTCGGTGCTTAACCAGGTGGTGCTGCACCAGTCGGTCATCGGCTTGGAGAGCTACGCCGCCTTCGAGGAGCTGGGCGAGTACCCCGACGTGGTCATCGGCTGCGCGGGCGGCGGCTCGAACCTGGCCGGCCTCGTGGCTCCCTTCATGCGCGACAAGATCAAGGGCGTGCGTCCCGACACGCGCTTCGTGGCCGTCGAGCCCGCCAGCTGCCCCTCGCTCACGCGCGGGCGCTACGCCTACGATTTCGCCGACACGGGCCGCACCTGCCCGATGGCCAAGATGTACACGCTGGGCAACGGCTTCCTGCCCAGCCCCGACCACGCCGGCGGCTTGCGCTACCACGGCATGAGCCCCATCGTGTCGAAGCTGAAGCACGACGGCTACATGGATGCCGTCGCCGTGAAGCAGACCGACGTGTTCGCCGCCGCCGTCGAGTTCGCGCGCCTCGAAACCATCCTGCCGGCCCCCGAGAGCGCGCACGCCATCTTCCAGGCCATGGAGGAGGCTCGCCGCTGCGCCGAGACGGGCGAGGAGAAGACGATTCTGTTCGGCCTCACGGGCACGGGGTATTTCGATATGAAAGCCTACGACGCCTACAACCGCGGCGAGATGAGCGACCATGTTCCCACCGACGAGGAGCTGGAGGTCGGCTTCGCCAGCATCCCGCACATCGAGGGCGTGCAGTAGGCGCGCGCCCTGCGGGCTTCGGGCCCCGCAGCCTATGCGTTGCGGGGCCCGGGTGCTACTATGGTTCCATGAGCCTTTTCCAAGCCGAGGACATAACCGCCTCCTACCTGCGCGCCGGCGTGCGCACGACGTTGTTGTCGGGCGCGAGCTTTTCGCTCGAAGCCGGCGGCGTGTACGACCTCGTGGGGCCGTCCGGGTCGGGGAAGTCCACGCTTTTGCGCGTGTGCGCCCGCATGCTGGCGCGCGACGGCGGGGAGCTGTTCTTGGACGGCGCGCCGTCCTCCTCGTTCGAGCCGGTGCAATGGCGCCGCCGCGTGTGCCTTGTGCCGCAGCAGCCGGCGCTCGTCGGCGGCACCGTGCGCGACAACCTGCTGCTTCCCTGGACGCTTTCCGTGAACGCGGGCTCGGCGCCGCCGGCCGACGGCGATCTCGAGCGCCTGCTGGAGGCGGCGGACTTGCACGACGTGGAGCTCGGCCGCAACGCGGCGCAGCTGTCGGGCGGCCAAGCCGCGCGCGTCGCGCTGCTGCGCGCGTTCGCCACGCGGCCCCGGGTGCTGCTGCTCGACGAGGTGGACGCCGCGCTCGACGACGAGTCGGCTCGCGCGGTGGGGCGCCTGACCAAATCGCTCGTCGACGATCGCATGGCTTGTCTGCGCATCCGACACCGCGCTGCCGACGGCGTGGCCTGCGGCACCTTCTCGCTGCGCGACGGGGCGCTGTCGTACGCGTCGCGCGCCGACGCCGACGGGGAAGGGACGCGCTCGTGAGCGGGGGCGTCGTCGACATCGGCTACGTCGAGCTGTTCTCCGCGAGCGCCCTCATGCTGGTGGCCGGGCTCGTATCGTGGAAGTTGGAGCTCGGCCAGACGAGGCGCATCGTCGTGTCGTCGGTGCGCTGCTTCATGCAGCTTTTGGCCGCGGGGTTCCTGCTGACGTACCTGTTCGAGTTCCAAACCTGGTGGCTCGTCGCGCTCGTGCTGGCCGCCATGGTGATAGCCGCCACCCAGATAGCCGTGTCGCGGGTGAAGAGCCGCATACCCGGGCTCGTCCCCTCCGTGTTCGTGTCGCTGTTCGTGTCGTCGTTGGTCGTCGGGTTCATCGTGGTGGAGGGCGTCGTGCGCGCCGACCCGTGGTTCCACGCGCGGCAGGTGGTTCCCATCGTGGGCATGATCATGGGAAACGCCATGGCCGCGGTGGCGGTGGCCATCGACAGGCTGTTCTCGGACCTCGATGCGCGCGCAAGCGAGATGTTCTCTCTCACGGCCCTGGGCGCCACGCCGCGCGAGGCCGCCGCGCCTTCGCTCAAGGCCGCCATCGGGGCGGGCATGACGCCTGTGCTGGCGAACATGTCGGCGGCGGGCATCGTGACGTTCCCCGGCATGATGACCGGCCAGCTGCTGGCGGGAGCCGATCCTCTGTCGGCGGCGAAGTACCAGATCGTCGTCATGCTCATGCTGTCGGCCGCCAACACCGTCGCCATCGTGACGGCCTGCTTCATGACGTACCGCAAGCGCTTCGCGCCCGATGGATATTATTTGGACGAGGGCATACGCTAGGATAATCATCTATAATCGCATTGACGTGAAAGGACGATCCGTGGTTGCAGGCGAACCCAAGTTTTCCCATATTACCGTGACGCCCGACGACGAGGACGACGTCGTCATCCAGGCGGGAGCGCGCCCGACGCGGCCCGCTGATCCCGCCCCCGCATCGCCGTGCGAAGAGGAGCCGGCGCCCGAGCCCGAGCCCGCTGCGGCGAACGGCTCCTCGACCGACGAGGACGCGCGGCCGAAGCGCGAGAAGGCCGGGAACGAGGGCTATCGGGAAACCACGATGGACGATCTCAAAGCTGCCCCGATGCCGCTTGCGCAGAAGGTCGTGCTTGCGCTCGCCGCGGTGGGCGTGGTCGCGATCGTCGCGTGGTACCTGTTCTTGCGCTAGCGCCCCCGTTCCACCTGTCAGGAAGGTTCAACGATGCCCAAACATGCTCCCAACGTACCCAAAGGCACCCCCTCCGACCGCTCCGACGAGCGCATCGGCCTCACCGAGGCCTTCTCGCCCGTGGGCGACGCGCAGGCGCCCGTCGACGGATCGGACGAGCGCATCGGCTTGACCGAGGCGTTCTCCCCGGTGGGCGACGGCGCGCATGCCGGCGGTTTCAGCTATCGGGGCGACAACGACGACGAGTACCCTGATGCCATCGAGGCTCTTGAGCCGGTTGACGCTCCTCCGCTCCTGTTCGGCGACGATACCGTAGCCGCGGAGCCCGAGGAGCCCCAGGGGCGTCACGGAAAGCAGAAGAAGGAAAAGAAGCAGAAGCAGCAGATCCCCGCCTATCAGCGCAAATCGCGGCGCATGCGCCGCGTGCTCATCGCCATCGTGGTGCTGCTGATCCTGTTGATCGGCGCGCTGGGATACTTCGCATGGCAGTGGTTCGAGGAAAGCCAGCTGATCGCGACGCAGCAGACCCAAGAGCAGCAGAGCTCGCAGGAAGTGGGTTCCATGCAGACCGACGAAACGAAGGACGCCACCACCGCCACCGCTAAGAAGACGAACGTTCCTAACCTGGCTGCCGTGCTGGGCATGACGAAGGACGAGGCCATCGCCGCGCTCAAGCACGGCGCCACCGAGACGACCTCGAAGGAAGTGAACGAAGAGGGCAATCCCGTCAAGACGAACGTGACGGTGGCCCTTACCGACGAGCCGGCCGACACGCGCTCCGGCACGCCGACGGTGTACCTCGGTCTCAACGAGGACGGTGCGGTCGTGCAGGCGGGCTACTCCGCGGCCACCGCGTCGCTGGGCTACGGCTCGCTCAGTTTCGTCGACGCGGTGAAGAACGAGGGCATCATCGAGAAGACGCTGCAGGAGGCGGGCGTCAATGTGCCTGCGGGCTCGGCGCAGCTTCCCGCCGACAAAACCGAATACTCCGAATACGCGAGCGACGGCACTACGCTCGTCAAGGAATCGTACTCGTTCTCCGGCACGGTCGATCTGAACGGAGCCGCGCACGAATGGTCGGCGCTGCTGCTGTACAACTACTCTACGGCGAACACGTCGGGCAACCTCGCCGACACCATCCGCATCGTATACGTGTACGTCAACGCGTAGCAGGGTTCCGTCAGCCTGGCGGCCGGCGGAACGGGTTGACGCCACGACCAGCCTCGCTGACTTACTGCGCCAACCTGCACGCTTTTCGCCCATTGACCGCTCGATACGTTGCGGGTAGAGTTTGCTGCAGGGCGATAACCGACGAAAGAGGGGCATCCATGATCGATCGGGGCACGTGCAAGGCCATGCTGCGCGAGAGCGCGCGGCTCATGCTGGAGCAGGCCGACCGCTTGAGCGACATCGACTCGAAGTTCGGCGACGGCGACCACGGCATCACCATCACGAAGATCGCCAAGCTCATGGACGAGCGCGCCGAGGCATGGGACGAGGAATCGATCAAGGACTTTCTCGACGACCTGGGTATGGCCGCCATGGCCGTGCGGGGCGGCTCGGCCGGCCCGTTGTACGGCACGCTCATCTCCGGCTTGGGCGCGCAATTGGGCGACGACGAGAACGAGCTGTCTGCCGACGCCGCGCGCCGCATGTTCGCCGGCTGCCTAGCCGAGATGCAGGACATCACGAACGCGCAGGTGGGCGACAAGACCATGATGGACGCGCTCATCCCCGCCGTGGAGGCCGCGCAGGCGTGCGAGGCCGAAGGCGACGACGCGGCAGCTGTGTTCGCGGCCGCGGCAGAGGCTGCCGAGGCCGGCGCGCGGGCGTCAGAGGGCTTCGCCTCGAAGTTCGGCCGCGCGCGCAGTTACGGCGACGCCACCATCGGCACGCCCGACGCGGGAGCCGTGTCGACCTCGCTGTTCTTGCGCGGGCTTGCAACGGGAGCCGCGCATCATTAGGCAATCGGGCCTGCCGCGTCGTGCGGCAGGCCTTTCTTTTCCGGCTGTCAAACGACTGAGGAGGAGCACCATGCAGATGAAGAAGTTCATCAACGATCCCGAGAACCTCACCGCCGAGCTGTTGGAGGGCCTGGCCCTGGCCAATCCCGACATCCTCGAGCTGGGCGAGGACAACATGGTGATCAACAAGAAGCTGGCCGAGGCCGATCGCGTCACCATCGTCACGCAGGGCGGCAGCGGCCACGAGCCGGCCATCGAGGGCTTCGTGGGCGAGGGCATGGTGGACATCGACGTGGTGGGCGACATCTTCGCCGCGCCCGGTCCGCAGGCCTGCGTCGACGCCATCAAGCTGGCCGACAAGGGCAAGGGCGTGCTCTACATCGTGCTCAACCACGCCGGCGACATGCTGACGGGCAACATGACCATGAAGCAGTGCAAGAAGCAGGGCCTCAACGTAGTCAAGGTGGTCACGCAGGAGGACGTGTCGAACGCCCCGCGCGAGAACGCCGACGACCGCCGCGGCCTGGTGGGCTGCATCCCCACGTACAAGATCGCCGGCGCAGCGGCCGCCGAGGGCAGAAGCCTCGAGGAGGTTGCCGCCGTCGCGCAGCGCTTCGCCGACAACATGGCCACCTTGGCCGTGGCCGTGCGCGGCGCCACGCATCCGCAGACGGGCACGCTTCTGGCCGAGCTCGGCGATGACGAGATGGAAATCGGCATGGGCCAGCACGGCGAGGAGGGCGGCGGACGCCAGCCCATGAAGTCCGCCGACGAGACGGCCGCCATCATGGTGAACGCGCTGGCGAAGGACATCGGCATCCAGCCGGGCGAGAAGGTCATGCTCATCGTGAACGGCTCGGGCGCCACCACGCTCATGGAGCAGCTCATCGTGTACCGAGCCGCGGTCAAGGAGCTGGCGAAGCAGGACATCGAAGTGGTCGCGAACTTCGTCGGCGAGATGCTGACCGTGCAGGAGCAGGCCGGTTTCCAGATGTTCATGGCGCGCATGGACGACGAGCTGCTGCGTCTGTGGAACGCGCCCTGCAACACGCCGTACCTGAAGAAGTAGGAGGAGGGTCATGCTCGCTTCCCTGAGCTCCGTCCTCGCCTGGGCGGAAGAGAACGGCTGCGCTGCCGCGGCCTTCGACACGCCGAACCTGGAGCTTCTGCTCGCAGCCATCGGCGCGGCCGAGCATCGCGGCGAGCCCGTCATCATCCAGCACGCCCAGCTGCACGAAGAGGAGACGTCCATCGACGTGATCGGCCCCATCATGGTGGCGCGCGCCGAGGCTTCGCGCGTGCCCGTGTGCGTGATGCTCGATCACGGCGAGGATATGGACTACGTGCGCCGCGCGCTCGACCTGGGGTTCTCGGCCGTCATGATCGACGGCTCGCAGCTGCCCTACGAGGAGAACGTGGCGCTGACGCTGGGCGCCGTGGAGCTGGCGCGCGAGTACGGAGCCGACGTGGAGGCCGAGATCGGCTTCACCACGGGCCACGAAGGGCTCGAGAACGCCGACGACGACCGGGAGAACGTGTACACCGACCCCGACGAGGCCGCGCGCTTCGTGGCCGACACGGGCATCGACGCCCTCGCGGCCAGCGTGGGCACGGTGCACGGCTTCTACCGGGCCGAGCCGAACCTCGATTTCAAGCTGATCGAGGAGCTGCGCATCCGCTGCGGCGTGCCGCTCGTCATGCACGGGGGCAGCGGCCTGTCGTGCGAGGACACGCGGGCGGCCATCCGTGCCGGCATCCGCAAGATCAACTACTTCAGCTACATGAGCAACGCGGGCGTGCGCGCCGTCGAGGCGCTCATCGCCGAAGAGCACCCGAAGTACTTCCACGCCCTGGCCAACGCGGCGACCGCCGCCATGCAGGCCGACGCGGAAGCCGCCATGGACATGTTCAGTATGGTTCCGTCGGCCTGACGGCCGTCGGAACCAGCCGACGCTGCGGCTGGCTGTGGCACCCGATCTTCGCGCGATCCCGGATACTCGCGTACCAAAGTACGCTTCGCCTCTGCGATCCCACGAATCTCGGGCACCGCAGCCAGCCTCGCTGACTTACTACGCCAACCTGGAGACGAGAGGAGATCGGTATGACCGCAACCTATATGCACATCGGCATCCCCATCACGGAGAAGAAGCCGAACATGATCTACAACGAGGCCATGAAGTTCTGGGTGTCGAACGTCGACGACTACGACTACAAGGTGGAGTACCTCAAGTTCGAGGAGGGCACGCCCTTCCCCGAAGAGCTGCATCGTCGCTGGCACGTGGCCTACGCGGTGGACGATCTGGACCGGTACGTCGACGATGCCGACCGCGTCATCTGCGACCCCATGGACGCGGGTCCCGGTGTGCGTCTGGCCTTCGTCGAGAAGGACGGCGCCGTGATCGAGCTCTACGAGGACAAGAACTAGCGATTGGCGGTTGAGCGCGGCCCCGAAGACGGGGCCGCCGCTTTTCCGGATCGGCTTGACGGCGAAACCCCCGATCCGCGGCAGGAATCGATCGGTTTGGTAATCCCGCAGATTCGCTTTGTTTTACGCTTTGAACATGCGACCTGGAAAAACGCCTTCGATCACGCTCGGCAGACCCGAAACGCCGCGGCCGGATCCTCTCCAAGATTACCAAACCGGTCGATTATTGCCGTTCGACGACGTTCCCGCTTCCTGGCTGATTCTTACTCGGCCTTTTCGACCTGGCGGATCAGCTGGACGCGCTCGGGGGTGATGGTGGGGATGCGCACGAACATGAGATACAGCAAAAACGCGCTGACGCATCCGAGGATAGCCCAGACGAGGGGCTTCTGCACGAACCAGGCGGACAGGCCCATGAGCGTGAACGACACGGCCAGGATGCGCACCTTCGTGCCGAGCGGGATGCCTCCGGCTTCTTTGAACGCGGCGACGTAGGTGCGGTACACCCGGGTCGAGATGATCCAGGCGTGGCAGCGCGGCGAGGATTTCGCGAACAGGAACGTCGCGAGCAGCAGCAGCGGGGTGGTGGGCAGCACGGGCACGAACACGCCGATGCAGCCGATGATGCAGGCCGTCCAAGCGCCGGCGAGCATGAGGTAACGAACGATGCGATTCATGACGTCCTTTCCGTCGCGTAAGGCGGTACAGGCTGCAGCCAGTATACCGAAGAGGCTCGCATCGCGATCGTGCGATCGTCGGAACATGGGAAATTAACGGGTTTTGCCCACCTTGCTGAAGATGCGGATCCAAAACCCGGACGAAAAACCCTCATGATTTTCTTGCATCTTAAAAATCCCGTGCTACAATAAGCAAGTTGTTTGTTCAAGCGAGGGGAGACCCTCCACCTGGTTCGGCGCTTTGGCTGCTGATGGGTCGCTCGAATACCGGCTACAAAGCCTGAATACGAATGCGAAACCCGTATGCTCCCAAAGCTACGGGTTTTTATTATGGCGCGGAAGCGCGATGGATTGGGAGGTGAGCGCGATAGCTGCTCAGGAGCCTCGGCTCAACGAAGAGATCACGGTTCGCGAATGCCGTTTGATCGGCTTCGATGGCGAACAGATGGGTATTTACGTGACGGCGGAAGCCCAGCGGGTGGCCGACAACCAGGGGCTCGACCTCGTGGAAATCGCGCCGAACGCGGAACCGCCCGTGTGCCGCATCATGGATTACGGCAAGTTCAAGTACGACCAGGCCATCAAGGCCAAGCAGGCTCGCAAGAACCAGAGCAAGGTCGAAACGAAGGAAATGAAGTTCCGGCCGAAGATCGACGTGGGCGACTACACGACGAAGAAGAAGCACGTCATGCGCTTCCTCGAAGCCGGCAACAAGGTGAAGATCACCATCATGTTCCGCGGTCGCGAAATGGCGCACCCGGAGCTGGGTCTCACCATCCTGGAGCGTCTGGCCGACGACCTGAAGGACGAAGCGGTCATCGAGAACCAGCCCAAGATGGAAGGCCGCAACATGCACATGCTCATCGCCCCGCTGCCTGCGGCAGTCGCGGCGAAGAAAAAGAAAGAGAACGAGAAGAAAGAAGAAGGGAACGACCATGCCTAAGATGAAGACTCATCGCGGCACCGCGAAGCGATTCCGCGTTACCGGTTCCGGCAAGATCATGCGCTCGAAGGCGTTCAAGAGCCACATCATGACGAAGAAGAGCCAGAAGCGCAAGCGCAACTTCCGCCATGAAACCGAAGTGGCCACGGCTGACCAGAAGGTCATCGCCCGTAACCTCGGCCTCCGCTAATCGAAAAGGAACAGTGATAGAACATGCCTCGTGTCAAGCGCGCAGTCAGCGCCCATAAGAAGCGTCGTACCGTCCTCAATCGCGCCAAGGGCTACTACGGTGCGAAGTCCCGTTCTTACCGTGCCGCGAAGGAGCAGGTGCAGCATTCGCTCCAGTACATGTACCGCGACCGCCGCAACAAGAAGCGCGAGATCCGCCGTCTGTGGATCACCCGCATCAACGCGGCCGCCCGCATCAACGGTATGAGCTACTCGGTGCTCATGAACGGCCTCAAGAAGGCAGGCGTGCAGCTGGACCGCAAGGTGCTGTCCGACATGGCCATCAACGATCCCGCGGCGTTCACCGCCATCACCGAGGTCGCCAAGAAGGCTCTGTAGGCTTCGCGTCTATGCAAAAACAGCGCCCCGTCGGATAAGCCGGCGGGGCGCTTTCGTTAGGGGAGGATTTTCCTGCCGGCTTTCCTGCTACGACTCGATGGCTCCGAGGACTTCTTCGTCGTTATGCCATTCGTCCGTGCCGATGAGAGTGTGGGCGAGATACGCCTCGGCTGCATCTCGGGCGCTTCCTGCTTGGTTGGACACTACTTCGATATCGGCTGCTTGCAGCGCTTCCACGGCGTCGCGCTCGATGATGCCGGTGATGACCGCCGTCACATCGAGCTCGCGCAGCACCGCGGCGATGCGGGCAGGGGTCTGATGAGGGTTCGGCATGTTCTGGCACTCGACGATGATGCCCCGTTCGATCCTATAGCAGGTGAAGCTTGCGCAATGTCCGAAATAGGGAGATACGGCCAGTCCTTCGCTCGCCACCGCTATTCTCATGTGATTCCTTTCGTCGCTTCGTGGAAATAACGATACCGCGCTTGGCCGATTGTGTATCCGCTCTTTCGCTCAACGGGGATAAATAGTAAGCTGAACGACATGGATACCGAACCTCTGCAGAGCATCGACGTTGCGATCGTGGGAGCCGGCGTTGCCGGCGCGACGACGGCGCGTGCATTGGCGCGCTGGCGTCTGAACGTCGTGGTGCTTGAGGCAGGCAACGATGTGGCCTGCGGCGCGACGCGAGCGAACTCTGGCATCGTGCATGCCGGCTACGACCCTTTGCCTGGAACGCTCAAGGCTCGCTTCAACGCGGCCGGGTCCAAGCTGTTTCCGCAATGGGCCGACGAGCTGGGATTCTCCTACGTCCGCAACGGCTCGCTCGTGCTCGCGTTCTCCGATGAGGAGCTGGCCAGCATACGGCGCCTCGTGGCGCGCGCGGCGGAGAACGGCGTGGAAGGCGTGCGCGAGCTGGACGCCGCCGAAGTGCGCGCGCTCGAACCGCATGCGAGCCCGCACGTGCGCGGCGGCCTGCTGGCCGAGACGGGCGCCATTTGCGACCCGTACGAGGTTGCCCTGTTCTCGGCAGAGCAGGCGGCGCTGCACGGCACGGCGTTCCGCTTCAACGAGCGCGTCGTGTCCGTCGAGCGCCTGGCCGCGGGCTCGCCCTCGTCCGCGCGCTATCTGCTGTCCACCTCGACAGGCGCGCGGTACGCGGCGCGCGCGGTGGTGAACGCCGCCGGCGTGTTCGCCGACGAGCTGAACAATGCCGTGAGCGCGCATCGCCTGCGCATCGCGGCGCGGCGCGGCGAGTACTGCCTGTACGATTCCGAGTACGGCCCGCTGTTCTCGCATACCGTGTTTCAGGCGCCGTCGTCAGCGGGCAAGGGCGTGCTCGTGACGCCCACCGTGCACGGCAACCTGCTGGTGGGGCCGAACGCCGTGGAGCAGGCGAGCAAGACCGACCTGTCCACGAGCGCGGAGGGGCTGCGCTTCGTGCTGGACGCCGCGAAGAAGACGTGGCCCGACGCCGGCGCGCGCGGCATGATCGCGAACTTCGCAGGGCTGCGCGCCTCGAACGCCGACGGCGACGACTTCGTCATCGGCGAACCGGACGACGCGCCCGGGTTCTTCAACATCGCCTGCTTCGACTCGCCGGGGCTCACCTCGGCTCCGGCCGTAGCCGAGCACGTGGCGCAGGCGGTGGCGGAACAGCTGGGCGCGGAGGCGAACGGGGAATTCCAGGCGAGTCGCGAGCGCTGCAAGCCGTTCGCCGAGCGCGACGAGGCCGAGCGTGCGCGCGCCATCGAGGCCGACCCGCGGTGGGGGCACATCGTGTGCCGCTGCTGCGAGGTGACCGAGGCCGAGATCGTGGCCGCGCTGCACGCTCCGCTGCCCGTGCTGTCGCTCGACGCGCTGAAGTGGCGCACGCGCGCGATGATGGGGCGCTGCCACGGCGGGTTCTGCTCGCCGGAGATCGCGCGCATCGTGGCGCGCGAGACGGGCGTGGCGCCCGACGTGCTGGACAAGCGCCTGCCGGGATCGCCCGTGGTGGCCGCTTCGCGCCCCGATTACGCGGAGCTGGCGCGCAAGGGCGAGCGGTCGGAGGCGCAGGACGCGGAGCGCGAGCGCGCGCATGTCTACGACGTGGCGGTGGCGGGCGGCGGGGCAGCCGGCATCGCCGCAGCCCAGGCGGCCGCGCAGCAGGGCGCGCGCGTGCTTTTGCTCGACCGCGAGGAGAAGCTGGGCGGCATCCTCAAGCAGTGCGTGCACAACGGGTTCGGGCTGCACCGCTTCGGCGTGGAGCTGACGGGTCCCGAGTACGCGCAGCGCGAGATCGACGCGCTTGCGGACGCGGGCTCGGTGGACGTGCTGGCGGGTGCCAGCGTGACGTCCGTCGATCCGGGGCGCCCGGACGACGGAGCGCCGCTCACGGTGCACGCGGTGGACGCGCGCGGCGCGCATGCCATCGCGGCGCGCGCCGTGGTGCTGGCCACCGGCTCGCGCGAGCGCGGGCTGGGCGCGCTCAACCTGGCGGGCTCGCGTCCGTCGGGCGTGTTCTCGGCGGGCAGCGCGCAGAACTTCATGAACCTCCAAGGGTGCCTGCCCGGACGTCGCGCGGTGATCCTCGGGTCGGGAGACATCGGGCTGATCATGGCGCGCCGTTTGGCGTCGCAGGGGGCCGAGGTGGTGGGCGTGCACGAGCTGATGCCGCATCCGTCCGGTCTGCGTCGCAACGTGGTGCAGTGCCTGGACGACTTCGGCATCCCGCTGCACCTCAGCTCCACGGTGACGCGGCTGGAAGGGGAGGGTCGCCTGAGCGCGGTGTACGTGTCGCAGGTGGATCCCGAGACGATCCAGGTGATCCCCGGCACCGAGCAGCGCATCGCGTGCGACACGCTGCTGCTGTCGGTGGGCCTCGTGCCCGAGAACGAGGTGGCGAAGTCGGCCGGGGTGGGGCTCGATCCCGTCACCGGCGGAGCGCGGGTGGACAACCGTTTGGCTACCGACGTTCCCGGCGTGTTCGCCTGCGGCAACGCGCTGCACGTGCACGATCTGGTGGACCATGCGTCGCAAGAGGGCGAGCGCGCGGGC
Source organism: Eggerthella sp. BIOML-A4 (assembly GCF_009875575.1). NCBI lineage: Bacteria > Bacillati > Actinomycetota > Coriobacteriia > Eggerthellales > Eggerthellaceae > Eggerthella > Eggerthella sp. BIOML-A4. The sequence continues at coordinate 72,547 of NZ_WWRX01000003.1, forward strand.
GCCGCCGCGGCCGCTTATGCGCGGCAGGCGGCCTCGGGCGCCTCGGCCGCGCGCGATGCGCATGTCGCCGTTCCCGTGATGGCGGGCGAGGACGTGCGCTACGTGGTGCCGCAGAGCATCGACGCCGCCACGCCGCCCGACGAGAAGCTCATGCTGTCGCTGCGCGTCGCGCGCACGGTGAACGAGCCGCGCTTCGTGGTGGAGGGGATCGACGAAGCCGGCCGGGTGCGCGAGCTGAAGCGCGCGAAGACGATGATCGCCGTGCCCGCCGAGATGGTGCTCGTCGTCCTGCCCGCGGGCGCCGCGGCGGGGTGCTCGGCCGTGCGCGTGCGCGTCGAGGGCCGCGACGAGGCCGCGCGCGTGGCCGACGAGACCGGCATGGCCGGAGGAGGCGCCGACTGATGCAGTTCGCTACCGACATCGCCGCCTACACGTGCATCTGCTGCCCGCTGGGCTGCCGTATAGAGGTCGCGCTCGACGAGAACGGGCAGGTGAGCGAGGTTTCCGGCTATACCTGCAAGCGCGGGGCCGACTACGCGGCGCAGGAGGCCGTCGCCCCCGAGCGCATGGTGACCGCCGTGCTGTGCGTGTCCGGCTGCCTGGAGCCGGTCAGCGTGAAGACGCAGCGTCCCGTGCCGAAAGCCGCTATGAAGGACGTGCTGGCCGCCGTCGCCGCGCTGCGGCTCGACGCGCCGGTCGCGGCCGGAGACGTGCTGATCGAGGACGTATGCGGCACCGGCGTGGCCGTCGTCGCCACGAAAAGCGTATGCTGAGCGAACGCGACCCCCGTCGGGCCGTTGTCGATGGGAAGGGCTTCCGATATGAACGATGAATCCGAGCGGATCGAGCAAGGATCCCATCCGGAGCGCGAGGAGGGAAACGGCGCCCGCACGGCCGCTACGGCTCTGGTCGCCTTCGGCACGCTCGTGCTGCTGTTCGCCGCGGCCGTGGTGGTGTTCCTGCTGATCGCGGAGTTGACGCGCGGCCAATGGATGCTGGCCGGCAGCGCCGTCGTCGTGCTGGCGTTCCTGCTGTGGCTGGGCAACCGCCTCGTCCACGTGGCCGCCAACCAGAACAAGAACCCCTTGGGCTAAGAGGTTGCCGCGCGCGGGTGTCGGCCTCGCCGAGGCGGCGCTGAGGTTGCAGCCGGCGTTCGGCGGCGCGGACTCAGCGGCGAGCACGGTTTCACGAACCCATATGCGGCAAAATCGGGGTTTTGGCAGTTTTCGCGCCCTTCGCCGAACAGCTTCCAAGCAAACCCCCAGTTCACGGTTTGCCGAAACGGGAACATGGTCGTCATGGGCACCTCGAGACTGCCAAACCCCCGGTTTTGCCGCACGTTGGACCCGAAGTTCGCGCTGCCGGGTCTTCTCGCATGCCTTACAACGCAGAAGGAGTAATGCGGCGGGCGGCGGGAACCGGGGATGCTTCGCTTCCCGCCGTCCATGACGTCTATTTGCGCTTGCCGCCTCTGCTGCGCTGCTGGGCGAGGCTGGCGCGATGAGCGCGGCCCGGACGGAGATCGGGACCGCCCTTCTTCGCCGAAGACTGCGCGGGGCGCGCGCCTCCGGACGCGGGCTTGCCGCTGCGCTGGCCGGGCTGCCCTTGCTTCGCGTTCGCCCGGCCCGGCTGCTGGCGGTTCGGCTGGGCGCCCTTCGACGCGACGGGCTTCTTCGGCGCCTTGCGCTTCGGGGCGTTTTTCGGCGCGTCTTCGGCCTGCGCCTGCTCGCGGGCCTTGGCCTTCTTGCGCTCGCGCGCGGCCATCTCCTTGGCGGCCTGCTTGATCTCGGGGTCGCGGCGCGCGTCGGCGCGGGCGGCCTTGCCCGCGGCCTCTTCGGCGGCCTGCTCGGCATCGAACGAAGGCACCTCCATCTCGGGAATGGGGCGCTTGATGAGCTTCTCGATGTCGCGAAGCGCGTCGGCCGTCTCGGGGCTTACGAACGACACGGCGAAGCCCGCGGCGCCCGCTCGACCCGTGCGGCCGATGCGGTGGACGTAATCCTCGGGCTGGGTGGGCAGGTCATAGTTCACGACGTAGTCCACTTCCTCCACGTCGATGCCGCGCGCCAGCACGTCGGTTGCCACGAGCACGCCCGTCTTGCCGGCGGCGAAGTTGTCGAGCGCGCGGCGGCGCTGCGCCTGGCTGCGGTCGGAGTGGATAGCCTCGGCGGTGTAGCCCGCGCGCTTGAGGCGGCGGCACGTGGAATCGGCGCGGCTGCGCGTGCGGGCGAACACGATGACGCGGTCGGAGCCCTTCTCGGCCAGCACGGCCTTGAGCAGCGCCGGCTTGAGGGTCTGCGCCACGTGGACGATGTACTGCTCTACGGTGTCGGCCGTCTCGCCCTTGTGGGCGATCTCGACGAACGCCGGGTCGTGCAGCAGCTTGCCCACGCTGTTCTTGATGGACGCGTCGATGGTGGCCGAGAACAGCAGCGTCTGGCGCGAGGCGGGCGTGGCGCCGATGATCTTCTTCATGGCCGGCCAGAAGCCCATGTCCAGCATGCGGTCGGCCTCGTCCAGCACGAGCACCTCCACGTCGCCGAGGCGCACGGCGCCCTGTTCCATGAGGTCGACCAGGCGGCCCGGCGTGGCGATGAGGATGTCCACGCCGTGCTTGAGCTTGTTGATCTGCGGGGTGTAGGACAGGCCGCCCACCACGGTGAGGATGCGGTGATGCGTGGAGGCGGCGATGGCGGTGCACACCTCGCCGATCTGCTGGGCCAGCTCGCGCGTGGGGGTGACCACGAGCATGAGCGGGCCCTGCCCGCCCTTGGCATGGCCCAGGCGGTCGAGCGAGGGCAGCGAGAAGGCCGCGGTCTTGCCGGTGCCGGTCTTGGCGGCGGCGATGAGGTCGCGCCCTTCGAGCGCGAGAGGGATGGCCTGCTCCTGGACGGGCGTGGGCGCTTCGTAGCCCAGGCGCGCGACGGCTTCAAGAGCCTGGTCGGACAGGCCGAGTTCGTTGAATTGCTTCATTTGTCTCTGTTTTCTGTGTCGGTGCGGCACGGGTGCCGCTGATTGCAGGTGCGGGGTCGATCCGCCGCGTCATGCATTTCGGAAGATCGAGGCGCAACCGAGCGAACGTCGGGCGCCGAACAACCAGTATACGCTCATCGGTCGACCTCCGGTCCGATGAGCGCATAATGCACAAACCTGGTACCAAGCCGACGCGAAACCCCGTCTGCGCCCTTAGCGGATGTGGGCGGGCTTCTTTCCCCAGTAGAAGTGCAGCAGGTGCTTGCGGTAGCGCGGGTCGTCGGGGTTCTTCGGCGCGGCTATCAGGCGCAGCGTGGCGTTCGCGATGTCCTCGGCGGCGTTCGGGTGGCGCAGGAAGCTGCCGTTGATCAGCATGGCGTGGGCGCTTTCGGGGTTGCGCGCCACGTGGCGCAGCGTGTCCAGCAGCTCGCGCGCCGTGGTCACGTGCATGGCGGCGCCCAGCGAGGTGAGCATCTGCACGTTCACCTTCTCCTGGCCGTACGCTTTGCCCAGAAGGATCATCGGGACCTGCGCGCACAGGCACTCGGTAACCGTGAGGCCTCCCGACTTGCAGATGACCAGGTCGCTGGCCGCCATGAGCGCAGCCATGTCGTCCACGTAGTCGAGTACGGTGGCGTTGGAGAGCCCCAGATCGTCGCATTCCTGGCGCAGGTGGCGCGCGTAGTCGGCGTCGCTTCCGGCCACGAACACGAAGTGCAGCGTGTCGTCGAAGCCGTGCAGGTAGGGCAGCAGCTTGTCCAGCGCGGTGCGGAAGTGCACGTAGGGGCGGGGCAGGTACGCGCCCGCCAAGGCCAGCACGATGCGCCTATCCTGGGGCAGCTCCAACTGCTCGCGCACGGAGGGGCGGTCGTAGGCGCGGCGGAAATCGTCGCGCGTGGGGATGCCGGTGATGAGGATGCTCTCCTCGGGCACCTTGCGCGGGCGCAGCGTCTCGGCCATCGACTCGTTCGCGACGCAGAACAGATCGGCGGCCTTGTGCGGCCAGAGGCCCTCGGTCTCGTAGTCGGTGGGAACGCACACGATGGGGTAGTGCTGGCCGGTCAGCATGCGCGCCGCCACGGCCACGTTGGCGGCGGTGATGTGCGTGCACACGATGGCCAGCGGCTGCCTGTCGCGCACGTAGTCGGTGAACTTCGAGTACATGAGGTGCGACCAGATGGAGCCGCCGCCCCACAGAAGCCGTCCGGTGAGCGTGAAGCGCCAGGTGAGGTCGTAGATGGGACGCGTGGCGCCCGTGAACAGCGACGCAGCGTTGTTTCCGTCGAACACGATGCGGCCGTAATCCAGCACGTCGATCACCTCGATGTCGAGGTCGTCGGGGATGGGAGGCTGGCCGTCCGTCCGCTCGCCGTCCGCGTCGCGCATGAGCTCGAACGCCTGCGCGACGGCGTAGGCAGCGCTGCGGTGGCCGGAGCCCACCGATGCGTGCATCACGATGACCAGGGGCTTCTTCAGCTCGTCTTCGGGAGGCGCGAGCGCGCCGTCGTCGGCGTCCGCCAGCTCGATAGAGGCGGGTTCGTTTTCCGGCGCGAGCGGGCGCGCAGTGTTCTCGTCGGTGTCCATGTCATAATCATACCGCAAACGGGCGGCGTTCGGTGCGAGCGTGCGGGGCGCCCATCGCATCGCCGCATCTGGGAGCGGCTCGACGGCGATGCGCGGGAGCGGGTTGATCCGGCAGGCTCTCCGGCGTCCGACGTTCGCCGGCTCGCCCACGCGGCGGCGGGTCCGATGAAGCGCGAACATGTCGATTGCGGCACATGTTGGCACACGAAAGACGCAGGCAAAGAAAAAGGCCGGAAGCGATGAGCTTCCGGCCTGGCATTTCGTGGTGCCCCCAACGGGAATCGAACCCGTGTCTCAGCCTTGAAAGGGCCGCGTCCTGACCTCTAGACTATGGGGACGGCTTGCGCGATTCCTAGCTGGAAAAGCAGCCTGAACATTATTACAAAGCGAGCGCGTCATTGCAAGCGTTTTTTTCGAAAGCGAGCGGACGCGCCTTGCGGCAGCAGGTTGGGCAGCTGCGATACCGCCACGCCCAGCATGATGACGGCTATTCCGGCCGTCTGAAGCGCGTCCACGGGTTCGGACAGGACGAGCACCGATATCGCTATTCCGCATGGCAGCTCCGACGATGCCATGATGGTGGACAGCCCCGCCGAGAGGTGCGGCGTTCCGATGCCGAACAGCACCACGGGCACGAACAGCCCGAATACGCCCAGGATCAGCCCGTACTTCCAAATGCCGGCCTGCAGCGCGCCGCTTGAGAAGTAGTCGGGGCACACGGCGAAGCCGAGGATGCACGCGCCCAGGCACACGACGAGTCCGCGCTCGATTGGCGGCAGGTCGCAGCCGACGCGCGCCGACAGGAACATGAACGTCGCGCAGCTGACGGCCGACAGCAGCGCGCAGAGGATGCCGAGCGGGTCGAGATGACCCACCGTGTTCGAGAACAGGCCGCTCGCCAAGAGGGTGCCTCCGAGGATGACGGCCGCCGCGACGATTTCAGCGAGGCGGGGTTTGCGACGGGTGGCGACCACCTGGAATACGATGCCGATCCAGGTGAATTGGAACAGCAGCGTGATGGCCACGGACACGGGCAGCATGGTGAGCGCGAAGTTGTACAGCACGCAGGTGGTGCATGTGGCGAGGCCCAGCCCCAGCAAGGACAGCACGCGCTTGGGCGACAGCGGTACAGGGCGCTTGCCGAGGACGGTCAGCGCGGCCAAGGCGACGGCGAACAGCAGCGCGCCGAAGAACGCCTGGCTGGCGGCGGTTTGGGTCCACGAGAACCCCTCGGCGAGCGCGCATTTGATCGTGGCGGCCATCACGCCGTAGCTGGCGCCGCCGAGGAACACGACGGCGGAGTATTTCAAGGTGTTCTTCTGCATGGCGGCCATTGTAGCGCACGCCCGCGCGGCGGGCGAGTACAATAGGCGGCATGCCTTTTCAACATCACATACTCGACCATGCGGGCGACGTGCTGGACGCCGCCCGCGCATATCTGGAATCGTGGCTGGCGGCGGGTCTCGCGCCCGTGCTGCTGGTTCCCAGTCCCGCCGCTGCCGACCGCGTGCGCCGCGCGCTCGCGGAGGGGCCGTGCGCGCTGGGAGCGCGCGTGGAGACGCCTATGATGTGGGTGCGCGACAGGTGGGATCTGTTCGGCGACGGGCGCCGCATCGTGTCGTCGTTCGATCGCGCATTGCTCGTGCGCCGCGCCTGCTTGGAGACCGAACGGACGGCGCTTGAAGCCACGCCGGGCGTCGTCGGCCTGCTCGCGCGCTTGGCGCGCGAGGCGTTGCCGCATCTGACGGCGCCGGTCGCCGCAAACGCCGGTCTGAGCGCGGCCGAGCGCGATGCGCTCATGGTGCTCGAGCGTTACGCGGAGCTTCTGCAGGAGGCGGGGTGCTGCGAATCGTCGCAGGCGGCGGCTCTGCTTCCCGAGGCTATGGAGGCGCCCGCGCCCCTTGTGCTGGCCGGGTTCGACGACCTTGACTGCGCTGAGGAGCGGATGACGGCCGCGCTCGCGCAGCGGACCGACGTCGTTCGCCTCGATGACGGCTGCCGCGCCCCGTCGGGTGCCGACGGGCGCGCCTCCGAGCTGCAAGGGCTGTTGGAGCGTCTGTTCAAGCCCGCGATGCCCGAGCCTCTGCGCCCGACGGGGCGGGTGCGCTTCTTGCTTCCGGCGGGACGCTACGCCGCGCCGACCCTCGTGGCGAGCACGGTGGCGCAGGCCGTGGCCGACGAGCGCCTCCGCGCGGTCGAGGAGGGGCGCGATCCGCTGCCCGTTGCGGTGACTGCCCGCGATCCTCGCGCGTTGTTCGACGACGTTGCGGGCGCGCTGCTCGAAGCGGGCGCCGCCTCGGCCGTGAGTGCGAGCCGGGCGTTCGCCGACACCGCGTTCGGACGCGCGTTTCTCGCTCTGCACGCGTTCGCCTGCGGCGCATGGAGCATCGCGCAGGCGTCCGACTTCGCGCTCGGACCGTTCTCGGGCATCGGGATCCGAACGGCCTGCGAGCTGGATGCCGCGTGGCGCGGGGACCGCACGGTCGAGCGCGCGCGCATCGCGGCCGATCTCGCCCGCGAAAGCGAGGCGGCGGCCGACGCGCTGACGGCGCTGGAGGCGGGCGACGCGGACGGCGCGCTCGCGGGGTTCGAGGCGCGCCTGCGCGCACGTACGGACCTCGATCCGGCGTTTCGCGCGGAGCAACTGGCGGCCGTGTCGTGCGCGCGCAGGTTCGCGGCGGCATGCAGTCGCGCGAACGCGGTGTTCGACGGCGCATTGCCGTTGCTGGAGCGCATGCCGGTTTCCTCAAGCGCTCGGTCGGCGCGCGACGAAGGCGCGCGCCCCGACGCGCTGTTCATGTCGCTCGACGAGGCGGCCGAGCTTCCCGCGTGCTCTTGCGCCGCGCTCGTGCTGTGCGATCTCGACGCGGGCTCCTACCCGGTGCGGCTCGTCGAGGACGGCGGCACGCTGCTTCTGGAGAAGCTGGGCCTCGGCCGCCCCGCAGACGCGCTCGCCGCCTCCCGCCGCCGATTCTTCCGCGCGCTTTCGAGCGCCTGCGAGACGGTGGTGTGCGAGCGCGTGCTGAACACCGAGGATGCGAACGAGGCGTATCCGTCGGTTATGTTCGAGGAGCTGCTCGACTGCTACCGGGAAGCGGATGCGGGCGAGGACGACCGGGCGACGGGGCTTCCCAAGCCGCTCGTCGCCTTCGCCATGCTGGCAGGGGAGGACGCGCTCCACGACAACCTCGCGCTCGTCTGCGAGGGTGTGCAGCCGCGCGTAGGCAAAGGAGGGGCGACGCTGTCCTGGGAGCTGTCGGCCGCGGGCGCGGTGTCGCCCGAGCAGCGCCCGCGCATCGTGCTGCCGCGCTCGCCGCGCGAGGGGCTGCGCGGCGCCGACGCCGCGTTGGCGCTGTCGCCGTCTGCGCTGGAAAGCTACCTTGAATGTCCCTACAAGTGGTTCGCTCTGCGCCGTCTTCGCCTGTCGGAGCCGGACGCCGGGTTCGGGCCTCTCGAGATGGGCAGCTTCTCCCACAACGTGCTGCGTAGCTTCTACGAGCATTTCCGCGAGGCGGGGCATGCGAAGGTGGACTCCGCGACGCTTCCCGAAGCGCGCGCGCTTCTAGGCGAGACGTTCGACCGCCATCTGGAATCGCAACGCAACCTCAAGCGCTCGGTCAACCCGTTGATCCCGCGCACCGCCTTCGAACGCGCCGAGACGGCCGATCTGAGGAAGAGGCTCGTCCGGTTCCTCGACCGCGAGGCGCTGCTGCTGCCGGGCTTCGAGCCCGTGCGCTTCGAGTTCGATTTCGGCTCGAGCGAGCCGTTCCCGTACGCAGGATGCCTGCTGCGCGGCAGTGTGGACCGCATCGACGTGAACGGGGCCGGCCAGGCGGTGGTTATCGACTACAAGGGGTCGCTCAATGGCGACTACGCGCTGGATTCGGCATCGCCCGCCGCGCAGGCGGGCGGCGCGGTGCTTCCCCATAAGGTGCAGACGCTCATGTACGCTCAGGTGGCGCGCAAGGTGCTGGGTCTCGACGTGGTGGGTGCGCTGTACGTGTCGTACGGCCGCGATCGGCGCGTCTCGGGCGCCTTCGACCGCACGGTCGTGGGCGAGCGAGACGTGCCCGGCATCGACGTCGAGCGCTGCGGCGTGCCGGGGCCGGCAGGCGAGGCGCTGGGCGTCTCGTCGTTCGGCGAGCTGGTGGACGCGGTGGAGGATCGCATCGCCCGGGCCGTGCGCACGCTGGCCGACGGCTGCATCGGTCCCGATCCGCGCGGGGGAGACCCGTGCGGGTATTGCCCCGTGCTCGCCTGCGAGAAAAGGATGGGCGCATGAACCTCTCAACCTGCACCCCTGGTCAACGCCAGAGCATCGAGCACGTGCGCGGTCCCTTGCTCGTGTCGGCCGGCGCCGGCTCGGGCAAGACGTTCACGCTCACGCAGCGCATCGCCTATGCGCTTCTGCCCGAGAGCGGCCCTGCGGCGTCCGGCGTCGACGAGGTGCTGGCCATCACGTTCACCGAGAAGGCGGCCGCCGAGATCAAGGCGCGCGTCAAGCGCACGCTGCGCGCCGAAGGGCTGGCCGAGGAAGCGCTGCGCGTGGACGGCGCCTGGATATCCACCATCCACGGCATGTGCGCGCGCATCCTGCGCGCCCACGCGCTCGACCTGGGGCTGGATCCTGCGTTCGGCATCATGGGCGATGCGGAGCGGGCCGAAGCCGTGGCCGACGCCATCGACGGCGCGCTGGGCGACGACAACGATATCATCGCGCGCGGCTCGTACGCGGCGCTGTTCGACGAGTACCCCGCACGCTCGACGATGCCGCTCGCTCCGTCGGTGGCCTCCATGCTGCAGGCTCTGATGGACAAGGCGGCGGGGCTGCGCGGCGGCCTCGACGCGCTCGATTTCGGGCCGTCGCCCGCGCAGGCCTCGACGCTCGCGCGCGAGCTGCTGCTGGCCTACGAGGGCGTGCTGCCCGCGCTCGAGCGGGCGGGGAAGAGCGCGTCCGCCGAACGGGCGCGCGCGGCCGCGGCCGACGCGGTGGAGGCGCTCGGGGCGTTTTTGGCCGACGCGTCCGCGGCGAGCGACGCGCGTGCGCTGGCAGCTGTGGTCGACGGCTGCGCCTACCTGCCGTGCACGTTCGGCGGCGCCGACGTGAAGGCCGAGGTCAAAGCGTATCAAGCTGTGCACGCGCGCGTGGCTCAGAACGTCGCGCTCGCGCTGGCGCACCCGCTGGCCTCCGAGCTCATGGCGCTCGCGCGCGAGGTGACCGCGCGCTTCGAGGGTGCGAAGCGCGCCGCGTGCAAGCTGGATAACGACGACCTGCTCGTGCGCACGCTCGACGCGTTCGAACGCTGCCCGGACATCGCCGCGCGCTACGAACGCCGCTTCAAACTGGTGATGGTGGACGAGTTCCAGGACACCAGCCAGCTGCAGATCGACATGATCGCGCGCCTGGCCGGGCCGCGGTGCGCGCACCTGTGCACGGTAGGCGATGCGCAGCAGTCCATCTACCGCTTCCGCGGCGCCGACGTGAACGTGTACGAGGCTCATAAGAAGGCGATGCGCGCCGACGAAGTGGGCGCGCTCTACGTCGAGCTCACGAAGAACTTCCGCAGCCACGGCGACGTGCTGTCGTTCGTCGACCGCGTGTTCGAGCAGTCGACGGTGTTCGGCGAGGCGTTCATGTCGCTGGAGCCGAACGAGCAGCGCCCCTCCTGCTATCGGGGCAGCGCGCCGCGCATCGACCTCGTGCTGTCGGTGCAGCCCGCGGGGCGCGGCACCGGCGTGCGCACGGCCGATGCGAAGCGCGCCGGCGCCGAGGCCATCGCCCGCCGGTTCGCCGCGCTGCGCGAGGACGGCCACGCTCCCGGCGACATGGTGGTGCTGCTGGGCAAGATGAGCCGTGCGGGCATGTATGCCGAGGCGCTGCGCGCCGAGGGCTTCGAGTGCGTGGTGACGGGCGGGTCGCTGTTCGCGTCCGCGCCCGAAGTGCGCGTGGTCGCCCGCTTCGTGGAGGCGCTGGCGAACCCGGCGAACACGGCTGCGCTGTTCGAAGTGCTGACCAGCGACATGATGCGTCTGTCGGCAGACGACCTCCTCGTGCTGACCACCGAGGAGGATCCTGAGACGGGATGCGTGCGGCGGCGCGATCTCGACCGGGGCTTCGCGCGCCTCGCATCGCGCGCCGACGGACTGCCGCCGCGGCTGGCGCACGCCGTGCGCCTGTTCGAGCGGGCGCGTGACGAGTCGCGCACGCGCCCGGTGGCGACCGTGGTGCGCGATGCCGTGGTGCGTTCGGGGTGGATGGCACGGCTCGAGGAGGAAGGCGCGGCGGGCACGGCGCGAGCCGCGAACGTGCTGAAGGCCGTCCGGCTCGTCGATCGCCTCGAAACCGAGCGCCACCTGGGGCTGGCCTCCACGGCGCGCGCGCTGGCCGACGAGCTGGCCGTAGGATTGAAGGAGGCGCCCGGCGCGTTGTCGGGAGCCGGCGGCGACGTGGTGAAGATCATGACCATCCATGCTTCGAAGGGGCTGGAGTTCCCCGTCGTGGCGTTGGCCGACTTCGCCGACGCGCGCGCGGGAAGCGGCAAGCTTCTGGTGGAGACGTGCGGTGCCATCGCGCGCGCCTCGTTGGCGCCCGCAGCGTCGTTGGAGGCGTTTCCCCAGCTGGCGAAGCGCTCGGGCGCGGCTGCGGCCGGCGACGGCGAGGATGATGCCGATCTGCTGGCCGCTCGCCGTCTCGTAGAAGGGGAGGATGGGCCCGCGTGCGCTCTCGGCGCTTCGTCGTGCACGCAGGCGGCCTACCGCGCCCAGCTCGCGCGCCGTGCGGCCGACGAGGAGCTGGCCGAAGCGCGTCGCAAGCTCTACGTGGGCCTCACGCGTGCCAGCGAGGCGCTTGTGGTGGCGATGGACGCGAAAGCTCCCTCGGCGGGCAAGCCTCCGGCGTACGCCCCGCTCGTCGACGATATCCGCAGCGCGCTGTGCGGCGACGGCGATTTTCCCGAGGGCGTTGCCGAGCTTCCCTACGGCGGCACCGCGCCGGCCCGCTTCGAGCGCATCCTCGTACAGCCGCCGGAGCCGCGCGCCGAGGAGGGCGCCGAGCCTGCGCCCGAACCGCGGCTGTTCTTCGTGCCCGTCGTGGACGACGCTTCGCGGTCGACGCTCTTCGCGGGAGGCTTGGCGCGCGACGGCGATTTTCCCGAGGGCGTTGCCGAGCTTCCCTACGGCGGCACCGCGCCGGCCCGCTTCGAGCGCATCCTCGTGCAGCCGCCGGAGCCGCGCGCCGAGGAGGGTGTCGAGCCTGCGCCCGAACCGCGGCTGTTCTTCGTGCCCGTCGTGGACGACGCTTCGCGGTCGACGCTCTTCGCGGGAGGTTCGGCGCGCGACGATGCGTTCTCGTACTCGTCGATCGCCCCGAACCCGGTTCCGGCTCCGGCGGGCGAGGGCGCGCCTTTCGCCGCGGACGCGGACAAGGCGACGGATCTGGGCAGCGCCTTCCATCGGGCTGCGCAGCTGGCCGTCGAGACGGGAAGGGTTCCCGACGCTGCGCGCCTCGGCGTGCTCTCCGAGGCGTACGCTCTATCGACGGGACAGCGCGCGCGGCTGGCCGATGCCTGCGAGCGCTGGTTCTCCAGCGCGACGTACGCCGAAACGCTGCAGTGGGGGCTGCGGCGCGCCGAGGTGCCGTTCTTCGTGCCGATATCCGATGCGTTCGTGGAAGGGGAGATCGATCTTCTCTGCACCGACGACGCGCAGCTTGCGGGCGCTCGTGCGCTCGTGGTGGACTATAAGACCGGCGGTTCGGACGGCGAGGCGCCGGAAGCGCTGTGCTCCAAGCACCTCCTGCAGGCGCAATGCTACGCCTATGCACTGCTGCGGCAGGGCTGCGTCGAGGTGGAGCTGCGCTTCGCGCGCGTCGAGCGCGAGGATTCGGCGGGGGACATGCAAACCGTGACCTACCGCTTCACTGCCGAAGATCTCGACGGGCTGGCCGTCCGCATCCTAAGCGCCCGAAGGGCTTAGCGTTTTTCGCTGCGGGCCACCCGCTTCCGATGCGCCTTGACAGCATGAGTCCATCGCGTAGAATGTAATCGTCCGATTACATTCTACGCGAAATAAAACACCCCCCCCATCAGGTATAATAAGGAAAGTTCGGCCAGAATTATTATTCTCTCAGCAAAAAGGTCATAAATCACGACTGAACATTGTTCAAGGCATTTGCTAGGATGATTGACGGGCAGGGGCGCGGTGTGATGGAGTGCGTAGCGAGTATTGTCAACACCCGCGCCCCTCGAGGCGTTTCCGGGGCTTACGCCCTGCGCCTGCCGTAGCGCTCGTAGGCCTGCGTCACCTGCAGCTCGTACTCCTTGCGAGTGCCCTTGACCACCGTGTCCAGGATGAGGCCGCTGGCGAATGCGAGGATGCCGACGAACACGAGGGCCACGGCCAGCAATGCGGAGGGCAGGCGCGGTACGAGGCCCGTCGCGGCGAACTCCCAGATGACGGGGATGCCGGCGATGAGGCCCAACAAGCAGAACAGAAGCGCGAGCCAGCTGAACAGCGCGAGCGGGCGATAGTCCTTGAACAGCGACATGATCATGGCCAGCACCTTCATGCCGTCCGAGAACGTGTTGAGCTTGCTCTCCGATCCTTCGGGGCGGTCGCGGTAGTCGATCGGCACCTCGGCGATGCGCCAGCGCTTGTCGACGGCATGGATGGAAAGCTCCGTCTCGATCTCGAACCCGGGCGAGAGCACCGGCATGGTCTTGGCGAACACGGCGTTGAAGGCTCGATAGCCGGTCATGACGTCGGAGAACTCGAAGCCGTAGATCCATTTGATGAGCGTGCGCACGAGGTCGTTGCCGAAGCCGTGGAACGCGCGGTCGTTCTCCTCGCCGTAGGTGCCGTTGGACAGGCGGTCGCCCACGCTCATGTCGGCCTCGTCGGCCATGAGCGGCGCCAGGAGCTCCGGCGCGGCCTCGGCGGGGTACGTGTCGTCGCCGTCCACCATGACGTAGTAGTCGGCGTCGATGTCGCGCAGCATCTGGCGCACCACGTTGCCCTTGCCCTGGCGGCGTTCGGCCCGCACCACGGCGCCGTGCTCGGCCGCGATGGAAGCGGTGCCGTCGGAGGAGTTGTTGTCGTAGACGTACACGGTCGCTTCGGGCAGCACGCGCCTGAAGTCGTCGACCACCTTGCCGATGGTTACGGCCTCGTTGTAGCAGGGGATGAGCACGGCGACGGTGCCGCTCTGGGCGCGCGGCGTATCGATCTTCTGATCCACGAATCACTCCTCGGTTCTGTATAGGTGAGGTTCATCCTACTCGAAACGTCGGGCTTGCGCCAGACGGCTCCGTTGTTTTCCAGATGAAACCCGGTAAGGAAGCCGTTTTCGACCGGTAATATTGTGCCCGGCGCCTCCTGCTACAATGAAGAACGCCCGCTACGACTGGAAGAGGGGCGTCCTCCCTATGGAACTGATTACCCGCTCGCGCGAGCGGCGGCGCATCGCCATCATCGTGGTCGCGCTCGTCCTTGCGCTTCTGATCGCGCTCGCGTACACGATCGTCTCGTCGCGTCAGGCGACGGCGGCCGCGGTGGAAACCATGAGCGAAGTGTACTTGCAAGAGCTCAGCAACCAGGTCATCTCCCATTTCAACACCGGCATCGACGGCAAGTTCTGCCAGCTGGAAACCGTGGGCAGCTCGCTTGAGCTGTACGACCCGGAGAATCTCGACGAGGTGAGGGATTTCCTCGCCTGCATGGAGGCGGACGATGACGAGTACGCCTACCTTGCGCTGCGTGGCAGCGACGGGCTCTACTACACGTCGTGGGGCTCGGACGCCGCCTCGGATGAGGAGCTTGCCGCCCGCAGCGAGCTGGGGCTGTCGTATCGGGACGCGCACGGCCACGACGTGATGCTATACAACGGAACCATCGCGCTCGTGGATTCCTTCGAGCCCGTTACCTGCGGAGGCGTCACGTTCACCGCCGTCGTCGCCGGGTTCGGCGTCGACACCGTTTCCGGGAAGCTCAACCTCGATCTGGTCAATGGCAGCGCGCGGTCGAGCGTCATCGGCTTCGACGGCACTTGCATCGCAGGATGCGATGCCGAGGGGCTGTGCAACGGCGAGAACCTGTTCGACGCGTTGGAATCGAGCGCTCGCCTCGACAAGGGGTACAGCATGGACCAGGTGCGAGAAGCCGTGGAGAACGGGGAGACGTTCCTGCTTCCCTTCTGGTGCGGGGGCCATCACGAGTACCTGTACTTTCGGCCGATGAGCAATCAAGACTGGTATCTGTGTACCGCCATGCCCTACGGCGTGGTGGACGAGGACGTGGCGGGACTCAGCTGGGTGCTCATGCAGAACGCCGTTCTCATGGCGACCATGATCATCGCGGTCATAGCCATCTTCTTCTCGATCTACTATCAGCTGGTCAAGCGCAACACGCGTCTGCTGTCGGACGAGAAGAACCGCGCCGAGCGCGCTTCCGAGGAAGCGCGGCGCGCCAGTTTGGCGAAAAGCGAGTTCCTCTCGCGCATGTCGCACGAGATTCGTACGCCGATGAACGGCATCATGGGCATGACCGCCATCGCGCTCGAGAATGCGCACGACGAGGAGAAGGCGCGAGCCTGCCTCGAGAAGATCGACGTGACGTCCGAGCATCTCATGGCGCTCATCAACGACATCCTCGACATGAGCAAGATCGAAAGCGGCAAGATCGACATCAAGCGCGAGACGTTCGATTTCGGGACGTTCGTAGGGTCGCTCGACGACGTGTTCGGAACGCAGGCTCTCGAACAGGGGATTCGCTACAAGACGGAAGAAGTGGGCGCGCTGCCCTCGCTGCTCGTCGGCGACGGGCTTCGGCTGAACCAGATCGTTTACAATCTCGTTGGCAACGCTTTCAAGTTCACTCCTCGCGACGGCAGCGTCACGCTGCGCATAGAGGAGCTTCCCGCGCCGCCGGAAGAGGATGCTGCGCACGACGACGCGATCTGGCTGCGCTTCTCGGTGACCGATACGGGTTGCGGCATCAAGCCGGAGAACCGCGAGCGGATATTCTCGTCTTTCGAGCAGGGCGACGAGTCTTCATGCAGACGCGGAGGCACGGGTCTGGGCCTTGCCATCACGAAGCGGTTCACGGAGATGATGGGCGGTCGTATATCGTTGTCGAGCGAGGTGGGGAAGGGGTCGACCTTCACGGTGGACGTGCCGTTCGGACGAGCCTCGGGCGAAGGGGCCGCCACGTGCGACGATGCGTTCGCCGCGCGGTCCCGAACGCACGGCGACGGAGTTTCGTACGATTTCTCCGGCAGGCGCGTCATCGTCGCCGAAGACAACGAGCTCAACCGCGAGATAGCCACCGAGGTGCTGGCCATGGCGGGTGCCGAGGTCCTGGCGGCGTCCACGGGCGCCGAGGCCGTGCGCGCGTTCGAGCGCTCGCACCCGGGCTCCGTCGACCTGATCTTCATGGACATCCAGATGCCCGAGATGGACGGCTACGAGGCGACCCGCGTCATTCGCTCGCTCGACCGCGACGACGCGCGTTCGGTGCCCATCGTCGCGATGACGGCCAACGCGTTCGTCGAGGACGAGGAGCGCAGCCGCATGAGCGGAATGGATGGCCATCTGAGCAAACCCCTTGATATCCATCTCGTATATGCCACAATGGACAGGTTTTTGAGAGGGCGCTCGCGGGGAGGGGGCGCGTAGAGCGAAAGGACGCGCGCGGTGAAGAAGCTCGTTGCTCAGATCATGAAGTTCGGCGTGGTGGGCGTCATCGCTTTCGTCATCGACTACGGCTTACTTGCTCTGCTCACCGAGGCGTTCGGCGTGAACTACCTCGTCAGCGCCACCATTTCGTTCACGGCCTCGGTCGTGTTCAACTACGCGGCGTCGATGCGCTACGTGTTCACCCATAAGGAGGGCATGAGCCGCCGCCGCGAGTTCGCCATCTTCGTCGTGCTGTCGGTTATCGGCCTGGGCCTCAACAACGGCTGCATGTGGGCGGGCGTGGAGTTTCTGGGCATCCACTACCTCATCGTGAAGATCGGCGCCACGTTCATCGTCATGGTGTGGAACTTCGTGACGCGCAAGATCTTCCTCGACGCGGGCGATGCGCCCGGCGAGATCCTCTCGGACATCGAATAGCCGTCTCGGCCGAAGCTGCCCCGAACGAGCGAAGCCTCCGCCTGTCATCCTGCTCGCAGCGCGCCAGCGCGGAGCCGAAGGAACCCGCGCGGCGTTAGCCGGGGTGCTCCCTGCTGGTGTTAGCGCGGGATGACGGCGAAAAGGGCGTGACCGGGTAAAAACGAGGCGGTTTGGTAATCGGTTGCAACTCGCGACGGGATGCCGAAAAAATCGACCTGGGCTGATGTCGGGCTTCCGCTTCGACGCGCCGGCGAATTGGGAAGCGGAAAGGTTTTGGGGTTACCAAACCGCCCCGTTTTCGCCATGGCGCGGCGATCTCGGCGTCATCGCCGTCTCAGCGTCGAATCAGACGATGCACCGACAATAAAAAACGAGGCCGGGAACGGATTCCGGCCTCGTGTCGTTTTACCTGGTGCCCTTGACAGGATTCGAACCTGCGGCTTTCTGCTCCGGAGGCAGACGCTCTATCCCCTGAGCTACAAGGGCACGGTGGAGGAGATTATACGCTATCATGGACGAAACGGAAAAACAAAAACGAGATTTGGGCGTATTCATGGAAGAAACCATAACGATAGAGCGGATGGGCTACGGCAGCGAGGCGGTCGGCCGCCTGGAGAGCGGCAAGGCCGTGTTCGTGGAGGGCGGCGCGCCCGGCGACGTGGCCGCGTTGGAGATCGTCGAGGACAAGCCGACGTTCGCCCGCGCGCGCATCGCGCGGCTCGTCGAGCCCTCCGAGCTGCGCGTCCGCCCGCGCTGCGAGGCGGGCGCGGCCTGCGGAGGATGCCCCTGGCAGCACCTGTCCTATGACGCGCAGCTGGAGGCGAAGCGCGCCAACGTGGCGGCGGCGCTCGAGCGCACGGCGAAGTTCGGCCGCGAGCGCGCCGAGGAGCTGGTGCGCCCCTGCCTGCCGAGCAAACGCCAGTGGGGCTATCGCAACAAGCTGGAGCTGGGCGCGACCATCGACGAGCATGGCACGTTCCAGCTGGGGTTCCACCGCGAGGGCACGCACGACATCGCCTCGCCGGGCGCCTGCCCCCTCGCTCACGACGCCATCGCCAAGGCGCCCAAGGCGCTGCGCGGCGCGCTGCGCTTCGCGCAAGGGTCGGCCGACCTCGGCATCTTCCGCGTGGGCGTGCGCCACAGCCTGCGCACGGGCGATCTGGAAGTAGCCCTGTGGACGAGTCCCGGCTCCTTTCC
Source organism: Eggerthella sp. BIOML-A4 (assembly GCF_009875575.1). Classification (NCBI taxonomy): domain Bacteria; kingdom Bacillati; phylum Actinomycetota; class Coriobacteriia; order Eggerthellales; family Eggerthellaceae; genus Eggerthella; species Eggerthella sp. BIOML-A4. Next base: position 90,408 of record NZ_WWRX01000003.1, read on the forward strand.
GCGCGGACACATCGCCAAAACCGTCAAGAGCGCCGTCAAGGCCACCAGCATCGTGCGCGTCATGGCCGACCCCGGCAAGGCTCGCAAGATCAAGGGCGTCGAGACGCTCGACGGCAAGGGATGCTGGGAGGAACAGCTGGGCGACGCCCGCTACCTGGCCAGCGCACCGTCGTTCTTCCAGGTGAACACCGCGCAGGCCGAGAAGCTCATCGCCTGCGTGATCGAGGGCTTGGGCGGACGCATAGGCGAGGACGGGCCCGAAGGGCTCGACGACCTGCTGATCGCCGACCTGTACGCCGGCGGCGGCACGTTCTCGGTGCCGCTCGCGCAGGCGGGCGCCGAGGTGCTGGCCGTGGAGGCCGCGGGCTCATCGGTGCGCGACCTCAGGCGCAACGCCGACATGAACCGCGTGGACGTCGAGGTGATCGGCGGCGACGCGGCGCGCGAGCTGCCGGAGCTGGGCGGCCTCGACGCGCTGGTGGTGGATCCGCCTCGCGCGGGCCTGGCCGATGGCGTGGTGGAGAGCATCGCCGCCGCTGCGCCGGAACGCGTGGCCTACGTCAGCTGCAACCCTGCCACCTGGGCGCGCGATGTCGCGCGCTTCGAAGATCAGGGGTATCGCCTGGCCAGCGTCCAGCCCGTCGACATGTTCCCGCAAACCTATCACGTCGAGGTGGCCAGCGTCTTCGAGCGCCTCTAGCGCCGCCGCCGTCCCGCGTCCCTCTCTCGTACGCACGAACCGCTCGCGAAAGGAAAGCCCATGATCCTGTCTGACAAGACCATAGAGAAGCTCCTCGCCGAAGGAAGCCTTGCCATCGAGCCCCTCGAGCCGGAGCAGATCCAGCCCGCCAGCGTGGACATCCGCCTGGGCGACACGTTCGGCATCGTCGAGGACACGCCGAGCGGCATCGTGGGGCTGGAGGACGAGATCGCCTACAAGACGATCCGCGCCGACCGCTACATCCTGCTGCCGGGCCAGTTCGTGCTGGCAACAACCATGGAGTACGTGCGCCTGGGCGCCGACCTCACCGCCTTCGTGGAAGGGCGCAGCTCGCTGGGGCGCATGGGGCTGTTCGTGCAGAACGCCGGTTGGGTGGATCCGGGCTTCGAAGGCGAGATCACGCTGGAGCTGTTCAACGCGAACCGCTGCGCGCTGGAGCTGCGCTCGGGCAGGCGCGTGGGGCAGCTGGTGTTCGCCCAGCTGGACGAGGCGGCGAAGAACCCCTACGCCGGCAAGTACCAGGGCCAGCGCGGCGCCACGGGCTCGCGCGTGTACCTCGATCCGGAGGCGGCGCGCTAGCGCAGGCGCGCTGCCTCGGCCTCCTGCCTTTTTCGGAGCCGCTCGTCTTATCGCGGCTGCGCGTAGCGCTTCGCCACTCGCAGCCCTTCCTCATGCAGCGCGTCGCGCAGGCTTTGGGGCTCCAGCACCTCGATCACGCCCGAATACTGCATCGCGAGGAAGCGCATGGCGTCCTCGTTCGCCTGCACGACGGCGTCGAGGCACGGGCGACCGTCTGCTGCGTCGTCTTCGGCGCGTTCGAGGCGCACCGCCGACCCGAAGCGGTCGAACACGAGGTTCCGGTTCGCATCGGTGTCCTCGAACCGGAACAGCACGGGGACGATGGGGTCGGAGAACGTGTAGAGGTGCTTGTCCAGGTAGGTTCTGACGTCGGGGTTCCGGTCGGGAGGCACGGTAGCCTTCCGGGGGTTTCCGTCTTCGTCCCTGCACAGCTCCGCGTCGAGCATGAGGTCGATGCGGAACGAATACATCTTGCGGTCGTCCGGGGGCGTTCGGGTGCTCGGATAGCTGGCGAAAAGGTAATGCCTCCCGTCGCTCATGGCCATGAACCTCGGGTCGACGACATGGCGCCGCTCTTCGGCCTGCCGGCAGAACCTGCCCTTCAGATCCAAGCTGCCAAGCAGGAAGCTCGCTTGGCAGCCGCTGCCCAGGGCCTCGTTCAGCACGTCGATGGTGCGGAACAGCTGCTTGTTCACCGCAGGCCGCGGGTTCGCGTCGTGGAAATCGCCGAGACCCGCGAACCTCTTCGCATGGCTCCCGCCCAGCGCGCTCACCTTCTGCCACAGGTCCCGCTTCTGGCGCGGGGGCATTCGCGGACAGCTGAGCAGCGCGTCTGCCAGATAGCGCAGCTCTTCCGCCTCGAGGGCTGGCTCGCAGTGCCATCCGCTGCTCACCTCCTGTATGCCGCCATGGCCGTCCGAGCGCGCTTTCACGTCGCAGCGCACCCGCTCGTCGAGCTCGCTGAGCCATGACAGGTTGTTCGAGACGGTCTTGCGGTCGACCTCGATGCCGTAGTCGGCCTCAACTTTTTTACGGATGTTCTCGATGCTCAGGGGATGGTCGACATCGGTGTCCCGTTCCAGTATGCGCAGGATGCACAGCGGCAAAAGCTTCAAGCGGTTGTCCCGCCGCCGTTGCGGCCTCGTGCTTCTCTTCGTCGTCCGTTCGCCCATCGTACCTTCTCCTTGCATCCCGGTTGCCGACAGTATAGGGCTCCTTCGTCGTATATCATGTCCGTTTTTCTTTCCATAGTGCCCATTATCATGGATTTCGTCAAGACAGGGCGAGGGAGAGGCGTGCGAAGCGATGAAGTGCTACAGGGCGGTATGCAAGACGACGGACGTTGACAACTGGACGATCGACGAAAAAGGCTATTTGCGCGACGAGTTCGACAAGAAGGCGCTGCTGTTCCCCTATCGGTTCCGACGCGGGCAGCGCGACGAAGACGACGCGCTGCGGTTCTGCGTGTCGCTGCTCTGCTCCGAGTGGAGCGTCGACGAGGGCGACGCGAAGGAGTACGTGCTCGAGGCGTGCCGCCTGTGGGACATACCGCATCCTTCGATGGTCGAAGTCGAGGAGTGCACGTTCAGCACGTGCCTCATCGACGACTCCTACAGCTATGCCAGCGCCGCGTGGTTCAACGAGGGCAGGCTGTGCCGCATCGCCAACCTCTCCGAGCTGCGTGAGCTCATGCGTTATCCGCTGCTGATGGTGGAAAGGCTGCTGGGAAGCCCGCTTCCGAAAAGCGAGGCGTTCGAGCGATTGCAGCGAACGAGGTACGTTCGAGCCCTTGAGGAGGAGCTGTCGCGCGTGTACGCGGAGCCTGCGCGCAAAGGCGGGACGGCGGCTTTGGCGCCCATCCATTATCTGCTGGAAGGGGCGAGCCCGTCTCGCTACGAGCCGGCCTTGGACATCCTCCTGGCGGCTCTCCTTCAGGCGGGGCGCTTGCCTTCGCGCCATGTGTTCACCTTGGATCTGGACAAGTTCGACAACGTCTATCACGGATCGTTCACGGACAGGGATTGGGAGGATCAGATGAACGAGGCGCTTGCGGAAGCGCTTGACGGCAACGTGCTGGTGATCAAGTACGGGTCGCACGACGAGGGCTCGTCGTTCGGCAAACGCTCCTATCGGATGCTCGCCAAGCTCATCGACGTCGTGAAGGGACAGTGCGACACCATGCAGCTGATGTTCCTCGTGCCGCCAGGCAAGCCCGATGTGAAAGCGCGCATCCGAAAGCGCTTGGGAGCGCCGATGGTGGAGGTGGCGGAGGACGCCGTTCCGAGCATGAGGGACTCCGACGCCGAAGCGCGGAGGCTCCGTCTGCAGAAGCTCGCCATCGAGGAGGGCGTGGAGGCGGACGCCACGTTGGAGGCGTTTCTCGAAGAACGATTGCGCAACCGCTCCTTCGACGACTTGGATCAGGCGTTCGCCGAATGGAAGCAGCAGGCCCTCATCCGCTCGCTGTACCCGCAGTACGTCGGGGTGGCCGCCGAATCCAAGCGCATGCTGGAGGCCAGCGGGGAGGCATCGGCCTTGCAGCGACTCGACGAGCTGGTGGGCCTTGACGAGGTGAAGCGCCAGGTGAAGGACATTCTCCTTCGCCGCCGGATGAATCGCGAGGCGGAATTCGCGGGCCTTCCCGTGCAGCCGTTCTCGCTCCATACGGCTTTCGTGGGCTCTCCCGGCACGGGCAAGACCGAGGTGGCGCGCTTGTACGGTCGGATCCTTGCCGAGGAGGGGGTGCTGAGCGAGGGCCGCGTGATAACGGTGTCGGGAGCCGCCGGCTGGAACGTGAAGGAGACGTTCGACGCCGCGCGTGGGTCGGTGCTGTTCATCGACGAGGCGTACGGGATGCTTCGCCCCATCGGCAGCCCCGTCCCCGAGCTCATGGCCTTCATGGAGAACTGCCGCGACGATACGGTGGTCGTCTTGGCCGGCTACGAAGAGGAGATGGATGCGCTCTTGGACTCGAACTCCGGGTTCCGCTCCCGCCTCGGATCGATCGTGAGATTCCCCGACTACACGCCCGACGAGCTGTGCCAGGTGTTCGACCTCATGTGCTCGCGCGCCGAGCTCGTAGTGCCCGAGGAGACCCGAATCGCTGTGCGCGATGTGCTCGCGCGAGGCGGTAGGAGGGACGACCAGGGAAACGCGCGCTATGCGCGCAAGCTGTTCGAAGACGCGGTAGGGGCGCAGCAGGCGCGTTTGGCGCGCTCGCGGGGCGAGGGGGCGGAATTCTCTCGAGCCGAGCTGCAGACGCTTTTGCCGCAGGACGTGGGCTGCCGCGCGTCGAGCGTGCGAGCGAAAAGCGCACGGGAGGAGTTGGAGGGTCTCGTCGGGCTCGAAACGGTGAAGCGGCTGGTGTCGGAGCGCCTCGACTTCGCCCGCGTGCAGAAGATGCGGCGCGATGCCGGGGCGACCTCTGCGGGCGTGTCGATGCACATGGCCTTCATGGGCAACCCCGGCACGGGCAAGACCGAGGTGGCGCGCCTGGTGGGGCGCATCTTGAAAGAGGAGGGCGTGTTGTCGGTGGGCGATTTCTACGAATGCGGGCGCCAAGATCTGGTGGGGACGGCCGTCGGGCACACGGCGCCCAAGGTTGCGAAGCTGTTCCGCCGTGCGAAGGGCTCGGTGCTGTTCGTCGACGAGGCGTACTCGCTCGACGACGGGATGCACGGGAGCTACGGCGAGGAGGCCGTCGCAACCATCGTCGACCAGATGGAGAAGCTGCGTGACGACGTGGTTGTCATTTTCGCCGGCTACACGCGCGAGATGGAGCAGCTGTTCACGGTGAACCAGGGGCTCGCGTCGCGCGTGGGATTCCAGGTGGAGTTTCCCGACTACGCCCCCTCCGAGCTGCGCCGGGTGCTGGAGACGATGGCCGACAAGGAAGGTTTGCGCCTTGCTCCGGCCGCCGCGCTACGGGCGGAGGGCTTCGCGCGAGCGGCCGCGAAGAGCCCGGGCTTCGGCAACGCCCGCTTCATGCGCAACCTGCTGGAGCATGCGATGATAGCCCAAGGGGCGAGGCTCGTGCGCCTGCTCGGCACGCGGAAGCCCAGCGAGCAGGAGCTCGTCACGTTGGAGCCCGAGGATTTCGCTTGGGAAGGCCTAGCCGAGAAGCCGTCTCTGGGATTCGCCGGCGCATAATGAGGGATCGGACGAGCGGCGAGGATGGGGGCGGGGTCGATATCGCGGATGCGAGCAGGCAAGGCGGAATGAAGTTGCGAAAGATTGAGAGAGCGAGGACGGGCATGATCGAGAACAAAAAGCCCTTCACGTGGGATTACGACTACAAGGAGCGTTACAGGTTCGCGGACGACCGTCTTGAGGAGCTCGACGAAGCGCCGGTGCGTGCGGCTTTCGAAGCGGTCGGCAAGAGCGAGGACGACTACGGCGATGCGATCTCCAGGCTCCTCGCATACAAGGCCCTGTCGAGAAAGGAAGGGCTCCTCAGAACGGGAGAGCACGAGTGCGCCTACCCGTCGAGGGACGTGCTCCTCAAGGTCGGGCTCCCCGAAGGATGGGAGGCTCGCTTGGGAGAGAACGAGTACGGGGACAAGCTGGCGAACGGGAGCAGGGTGCTTTCGATCGGCTACGACGCCATGAACTCGTTTGCGACCACGTTCAACTTCTCCCAGCGGTACCTCGGTTTCGGGATCCAATACCCGCCATCGGCGAAAAAGGGCCTGGAATACTACGAGAAAACGATGAGATGGCCCGATCAGGAGGGGCGCGCCCAAGAGGCGTGGGATCGATTGGAGCGGTTTGCCCGGCTTGCCCACACGATCGGCAACTTCACCTACATTCCGTATATGAGGTTCGACGACGGGGGCTGCGGCACGAACTTCAACACGCGGCGGGGAACCGGTTATCTGCCGGCGAGAGTCGAAGGCGACAAGCTCGCATATGGCCCGATGCTCGACTACTGGGACTTGTCGCTCGAGTGGCTCAAGAAGCACTGGTTCGGGGTCGACGACGGATGCGCGATCTCGTTCGAGGAGTACGTCGAGCTCGCGCGATTGGAGCTCTACTGTGTGAAGGACGAGGTCGCCGAAACGTTCTTGGAAGAAGCTCGGAAGGGTGCAAGCCCGCAGGGCGTCATCGATGCGTACGATGCGGTGCGTGCGCACGCGGAAGAAGGCGGGCATTCGGTCACGCCGTTCTGGGAGGGGCACGCATTGGATCGCCCCGGTTTTTCCAAACCTCAGAGCCTCGACCAGATCATCTCCTTCCTCGATGCCGTTACCGTTCGCATCGAGGCGCGCGGACGTTTGCTTATCGCTCTGTACGGAGCGAAGGGGAAGGAAGGCTCGTGGAACTGAATATCAGCGCCGAATCGAGGTTTCTCGATTGGGACTACGATTACGGGTATATGTGGCAGGACGAATTCTTCTGGGGAGGACAATTCTTTCCGAGCTACTCCGATGCGCAGTTGCGTGCTATGTTCGCGAAGGCCGGCAAGGACATGGACATCTACGTCGATGCGATATCGAAGCTGCTGGTGAACGAGAGCTTGTGGGACGACGGCTCGGAGGAATCGTCGTCCCGCATCGAGCACGCGTTGTGCTCGCCGGTGTACGACATCCTAGCCCTCGGAGCCGCCTATTCTTCCGGTTGGCCCGTCGACTATCGGGACGGTTTGCTTGAGTTTTGCGAAGAGAGCGCTTACGCGGAAAACATCACCCTGAATTCTTTTCCGGAGATTTTCTCTTGCGCCGCTCGCCTCCTGTTCCCTTCCTTGTCCTGCGTAGAGGGGGAGTCTTGCTCGCAAAGGGCTTTGGAGCTGTTCGAAACGGAAGGCCGGTGGCCGGCGTTCGAGGGCCGGGAGGCGGAAGCGTGGGAGGAGCTCGAAAGGTTCGCAGCGCTCGCCTATACGGTCGGCAACTTCTCGTGCTGGCCCCTTCTGCGCTGTGATCGGCGCGACGAGGCGCCGTGTCCCGATGCGCAGCGTCCGGGGGAGTGTTGGCGGGCTTGCCGCGGGGATTGGCGAGGGGGCTGGCGCGCATACGGGGATCTCGCTCTCGTCTGGCTTGAGAAGTCGCGGGACTTCTGCCTGTGGGCGTCGAAGGAGGACGATCCCGGCGGCATGCTGGAGTTTCCGCACTACGTCATGTTGGCGAAGCTGGGGGTCTACTGCATAGACGACGAGCTTGTCGAATGGTGTTTGGAGGGAATGCGAATGGACGGCGCGAATCCGGCGCACGTCGTGCAGGTTTACCCGCACTTCGAAGACGTTTGCGAGCCCCTTGGGCGAAAGCTCGGTGTCGTGCCCTTCTGGGAGGGGCGCAAGTTGGAGGACCCCGACTCCTGCGAGCCCCGGGATATCGATCAGCTCATCTCCCTCCTCAAGGCCGTCAACATGCGCATCGAGGTGCGGGGCCGTTTGCTCACGGCCTACTATAAAGTGGAGCAGGCCGGAAGAGCCGCCCGTGAAGAAAGGGAACGCGCCGAGTCGCAAGGTCGTAAGGTATGATGAAACGACAGGCGATCGAGGAACGGGAGTTCGGGCATGGCAGAAAACCCCTACGCATGGGACTACGATTACAAAAAGCATTACTTTGAGGCCTTCGAAAAATTTGAAAAGGAAGGAGACGGTAACGATTCGATCGGGAGGTTTTTGGCGTACAAGTCTACGGGAGACGCCTTTTCCACGGAACCCGAGTGCATCGGTTCGTCGAAGGATGTGCTTTCCGACGCCCTCTCCCTTCCCGATTCAGATGGCGATGCGTGGGAGAAGGCGCGAGGGGAGGACAAGCTGGAAAAGGGAAGCATGAGCCTGCTGATCGGCTATGATGCCATGAACTCGTTCGCGACCACCTTCAACTGCTCTTTGCACGTTCTCTATCCTGATGATTTCAATGATTATCGGATTAAGAGGAAAGAGAAGGACCCTTGCAAGCGTTGCGCATCGTGGAGGGAGGGTCTGGCGTTTTTCGAGGAACATGCGCAGCGGCCCCCTCGAGCGAAAGGGACGGACGATTTATGGAAGCAGTTGGAGTGGTTTGCGAAGCTCGCCCATACGATCGGCAACTTCACCTTTATCCCGTACATAAAGCCCAGCAAGGGGACAACCTTCAATAGTGGACGGGGATACTACGGTTTGCCTCATGTAGGCCAATCGGGCCAAACGGGCCAAGTGTATGATTATTGGGATCTATCGCTCGAATGGCTCAAGAAACACTGGGGATCTTATGCCGTCGAGGAGATACCCATCGAGTTCGAGGAGTACGTCGAACTTGCGCGATTGGAATTTTACTGCGTGGGCAACAAGGCTGTCGAAAAGTTTTTGGACGAGGCTCGGGAAAGCACGAGTCCGGCGAGCGTTATCGAGGAGTACAAAGAACTTCGCGAAGAGGCGGAAGAGGGCGGTTGCTCCGTCGAGTCGTTTTGGACGGGGCACAAGCTGGACGATCCCGATTCTTACTTGCCTCGGGATGAGGATAGTAGTCATCAGATCGCTGAATTCCTCAACGCCGTCAACATGCGCATCGAGGCGCGCGGGCGTTTGCTCATCGCTCTGCATGCCCTGCACGAAAGCAAAAGGAGGTAGGATATGGCCGTTTTTCTTACCGGCGACATCCATGGATTGATCGACGATCCCGACCGCTTCGAGGTTTGGAACTTCCCCGAAGGCGAGAACCTCACCCGCAACGACTACGTCATCGTGCTGGGAGACTTCGGCATGCCCTTCGATATGATGGAAAGCGACGACGACCTGCGAAAGCTGGCGTCGAAGCCGTGGACGACGCTGTTCGTCGACGGGAACCACGAGCGCTTCGATTTTCTGAACCGGCTTCCGGAAACGGAATGGCGCGGCGGCCTCGTCCATCGCTATCCGGGATACGGAAGGATCATCCATCTCATGCGCGGCGAGGTGTACGACATCGACGGGCGCACGTTCTTCGCCATGGGAGGGGCGACGTCCGTCGACAAATGCGCCCAGCAGGAGAGGGGGACGTGGTTTCCGGAGGAGCTGCCGGACGAGCGCGAGTACCGAAACGCCCGGAAAAACCTCGAGAAGCACGGTTGGAAGGTGGACTTCATCTTGTCGCACACCTGCGCGACCAGCATGCTCCCCTTGGCCTTGCAATGCGTCGACGACGGCTCGTCCATCCTCACCGACGAGCTGACCGATTTCCTCGACGAGCTCGAGACCGCCGATTTCAAGCACTGGTTCTTCGGGCACTTCCACAACGACCTTCCGTACCTGGACGCACGGCACACGTGCCTGTACCAGACCGTGGTAAGCTTGGACGAGCATATGTGCTGCCAGCCGCCGTCTGGCATCGAAGCCGCGCTGGCGGCCTTCGAAGAGAGAATGGAAAGAGAGGATCCCATGACGCCGTACATCGATTCTTCGGCCTTGTCCGCGCTGTTGCGCAACCCCGACCATGCCGAGCGGACCCTTCGCCATCTGGAACACGTTCTCGCGTACGCGAAGTGCGTCATGGCGTTCGCGCCTAAAATCGAAGCCGTCCGAGCGCTTCACGGCCCGGACGATGCGTCCGCGTGCCGAGCCGAGATCGAGAGCATCGACCGCAACAGGACGGGAAAGCACGACGCGGCGATATCGAGCCTGGCGACGTTGAACAACCTGGCCGCCCGCGTCCAATGCCCTCCGGTGTACGTCGGTGACATCAAGAACGACGATCGCAAAGTGGTGGCGCACGCGATCTTCGAGTTCGCCGCGGCTCGATTGCGGGAAGAAGACGCGACCATCTAGGCGATATGCAAGGATTCGAGCAAGAACGGGGTAAACGATGGTATCCAAAGAGCCGGCAAAGGGGATGAAGGACATTCTCCCGGCCGAGATGAGATTGAGAAACGAGGTTCTGGACACGATGCGGGAGGTGTACCGGTCCTTCGGCTTCGAGCAGATCGAGACCCCGTGCATGGAAAGGATCGACAACCTGTCATGCAACCAGGGCGGGGACAACGAGAAGCTCGTGTTCAAGATCCTCAAGCGAGGCGAGAAGCTGAAAAGCGCGTCGGGCGGCGGCGACGCTTCCGATCTGGTCGACCTCGGGATGCGCTACGATCTCACCGTCCCGCTCTCGCGCTTTCATGCGAAGAACGCCCAGCTGCTCCCCTCGCCGTTCAAGGCCATGCAGATCGGCCCGGTGTGGCGCGCGGACAAGCCCCAGGACGGGCGCTTCAGGCAGTTCTACCAGACGGACATCGACGTCATAGGGGATCCGTCCGTCAACGCGGAGATCGAGCTTCTGTGCGCCACCTCCTCGTTCTTGAGGAAGGTCGGCCTGGGCTCGAGCATGATCAGGATAAACGACAGGAGGCTGCTCGTCGCGCTGGCCAGGGCATGCGGCTTCGAAGAACAGTCCTTTGCCGAGGTGTTCGTGTCCATGGACAAGCTCGACAAGATCGGGCTGGACGGAGTGTGCGAGGAGCTTGTTCACTGCGGGCACGGCGAGAAGAGCGTGGCGGCCTACCGGGAGGCGCTGTCGAGCTTCTCGAAAGCGGACGACAAGCTGGCCTGCTGCAGGGCTCTCCTGGCGGAAGCGGGCGCGGAGGACGTCCTTTCGGATTTGGAGGACGTCATCGCCGGCGTGGAGCTGTTCTCGGAAGGGGAGACGGTTCCCCGGCTGGACCTGTCGCTGGTGAGGGGCATGGGGTACTACACCGGAACGATATTCGAGGTGGAGTCCGCCGAATTCGAGGGCATGTCCATCGCCGGCGGAGGGCGCTACGACAAGATGGTGGGGAGGTTTTCCGGCCGCGACGTCGCGGCTTGCGGCTTCTCCGTAGGATTCGAGCGGATCGTGAAGATACTCCTGGAAAAGGCGTGCGCCGAACCGTCCGAAGATGCGATCGCCGTGCTGTACGACAAGTCGCTGAGCCCGCTCGAGGTCTCGAGGCTGCAGGCGGAATGGCAGAAAGCGAGAGACGAAGGGAAGACGGTATCCGTTCAGAAGAAGGCGCGCAACTTCAACCACCAGCAAGAGCAGCTCGCCGAACGCGGTTTCGGCCGCATCGTCGTCGTGAACAAGGGCGACCTCGAAGAAGGGTAGAAAGAGGGCTCGCATCCTCGTGGATGCGTGTTCAAAAAAGAGGGCGATGTGCCGTTGCGCGTTCTCGTCGCATCGCCCACTTCCTTCTCTTCGCCTTGCCGATCACGCCGTTTTCTCCTTTTCTTGCAGCGTCTCAGATTGCCGTGGATGTTCTACGATTTTTCCGGTCTGGCGGACTTGACCTGCTAAACTTCACCCTTGTATGCGATACTTTCGCCCCGTTTCGCGTGGGCGCATGATAGCAAGCAAACGAAAAGGAGCCGACCCATGGCGCAGTACACTCCGGAATACCAGCCGACCGGCGACGAGGTCGCCGTCATCACCACGTCGAAGGGCACCGTCCGCGTGCAGCTGGCGGGCAAGGACGCCCCCATCCACGTGGGCAACTTCGTCGAGCTGGCGCGCAAGGGCTTCTACGACGGCCTGAAGTTCCACCGCCACGTTCCCGGCTTCGTGATCCAAGGCGGCTGCCCGAACACGCGCGACCTCACGCCCGAAGAGGTCGTCAAGAAGGCCGGCAACCCGTTCGCGGGCCTCGGCACGGGCGGCCCGGGCTATTCCATCAAGGAGGAGTTCTCCACGAACCCCAACAACAAGCACCTCGACGGCTCGCTGGCCATGGCGCGCTCCCAGGATCCCAACTCCGCCGGCTCGCAGTTCTACCTGTGCCTGGGCGCCCAGCCCATGCTGGACTCGGGCTACACGGTGTTTGGCCAGACGATCGACGGCATGGACGTCATCGGCCAGCTGCGCGTAGGCGACGTGATCGAGAGCGTCGAGATCGAGAACGCCGCCGAATAGCGATCCGAGACGCCGAGGCGATTCCGCGAAGATACGAAGGAAGCAGATGAACAACGACTTATTCCAGCAAGCCCGGGCGGCGTACGCGCGCAAGGACTTCCAAGGCGCCCTGGCTGCCTACACGCAGTGCTTGCAGGATGCGGGCAGCTCGCTTGCACCCGGCGAGGTGGGGCTGTTGTACCACCAGATCGGCAACTGCCTGGTCAAGCTCAAGAACCCGAACGAGGCCATCCACGCCTACACGCAGGCGACCGCCGATGCGGCCTACGACGCGTGCGGCGCGGTGAACTACAACCTCGGCATGGCCTACGCCTCGCTGCATGATTACGAGGACGCCGTCAAGCACTTCGAGATCGCCGTGTCCGACGCCAAGTACGATGCGTCCTACAAGGCCTACTCGGGCATGGGCAACGCGCTGTTGAAGCTGGGCAAGTCGGCCGAGGCCGGCGTGGCGTTTCGCGAGGCCGCGCTCGACGAGGCCAACCCCGATCCCACGAAGGCGCTGCTCAACCTCGGCGTGTGCTTCATGGCGCTCGACCGTCCGGCCGACGCCGTGGCCTCCTACGAGAGCGCGCTGCAGTTCGACATGCAGCCCGACACGCGCAACAAGCTGTACGCGAACCTCGGCCAGGCCTACGTGGCCAGCGGCCAGATGCAGAAGGCCGTGAACGCCTTCGACGAGTCCATCGCCGACAAGACGTACTTCCTCAGCGATTCGGCCAGCGTCGACTACCAGCGCGCAATCGCCGCGGTCGCCCAGGGCACGTCCGAGATCACCCAGGTGATGGCTCCGGTGGCGCCCGTTGCCGACATGTCGGGGCTCGACGTGGCCGCCGACGGCACGGCCGTGTACGTGGATCAGGATCCGTACGCGGCGGGCGGCCAGGAACCGTACTACTACGCCGATCCGTACGCCCAGGCCGAGACGAACCCCTACGGCGCCCCGGGCGCGGAGGATCATTTCTTCAACGCCAGCGACGAAGAGCTGGAGCAGTGGTCGAAGGGTCTCGCCAAGCAGGATCGCAAGCGCCGCAACGTGGGTCTCAAGATCCTCGTCACCATCATCCTGATCGTGCTGGTCGCTTTCGGCGCCGCCGTGTTCCTGTACACGCAGGGCTGGGGCTATCCGTCGCAGGACCAGGTGGTCGAGCAGCTGTTCTCGGATCCGAAAGCGGCCTTCGCCAGCGAGGTGACCGAGGAGAACGCCGCGTCCATGACCGAGCTCCTCTCGACGGTGGGCAGCCCTGCGATCGACGGCATGGACAAGTCCATGAGCGATTCCACCGTGTACGTGACGGCTAAGACGCCCGAAGGCGGCGACATACAGTACAAGGTATCCCTCGTGCGCAACATGATCGGGTGGAAGGTGTCGAACGTGGAGCTGTACTTCCCGAGCCAGAACTGACAAAAGCGGCATACGCCGTTTTTGTCATCCTGAGCGGAGCGACCGAAGGAAGCGAAGTCGAAGGATCCCGTGCGGCGCAAGCCGGAAGCCGTCGGTCGGCGCCATAGGGGATCCTTCGACTGCGGCGGCTTCGCCGCCTCCGCTCAGGATGACACCCTCGTATAAAGAGAGAGAAAGGGCACTACAACATGGCACAGCAGAAGACCTACACGATGATCAAGCCCGACGGCGTGCGCAACGGCCACATCGGCGAGATCGTCAACCGCTTCGAGCGCGCGGGCCTCAAGATCGAGCGCATGGAGCTGGGCATGGTGACCGACGAGCAGGCGAAGGCCAACTACGCCGAGCATGAGGGCAAGCCGTTCTACGACGGCCTCATTTCCTACATCACCAGCGGTCCGGTCGTGAAGATGGTCGTGTCCGGCGACGGCGCGGTGGCCAAGTGCCGTTCCCTTATGGGCGCCACTAATCCGGCAGAAGCTGCCCCCGGCACGATTCGCGGCGATTTCGGCCTCATCATGGACGAGAATGTCATCCATGGCTCCGATTCCCCGGAATCCGCCGAGCGCGAGATCGGCATCTTCTTCGCGTAAAGCACGTTCCGAGCGCGCCGCCGCGTACGAGCCTTTCGCTCGAGCGACGGCGCGTTTTTTGTTTTTCGGAGCTTCGCGCACCGAAGGCTGCGCGGGATACCAGACGAGAAAAGGACGTGAGCATGCTCTATCGAGTCATCGACGCTGCTGAACTTCCCTCGCTCGTGTCGGCGTTCATGGAAACCTACGAAGTGGTGGCTCCGGTCAAGCGCGACCAGGGCTACGCCTTCGAGACCATCGAATCGCCCGACGACATCGAGCTTGCCTATCCTACCACCATGGCTTCGCCGAAGAAGTACTTCCTGCCGCCCGAGGAGACGCTCATGTCCTTCGACGCGCGCACGAACAGCGTGACCGACTTCGCCGCCGAGATCACGCCGCGCGTCATCTTCGGCGCGCATGCCTGCGACATCAACGCGGTGAACCGGCTCGACCTCGTGTTCAAGGACGGCCGCTATCCCGACCCCTACTACGTCGCCCGGCGCAACGCCACGCTCATCGTGGGGATCAGCTGCATGCCCTCCGAGACGTGCTTCTGCCATTTGTGGGGCTCCGACGAGGCGCGTTTCGGCTACGACCTGTTTTTGCAGGATATCGGCGGCAAGTACCTGGTCAGCATATCCAGCGTCGAGGCGGCGAACATCCTCGAGGCGGCGTGCAACCCGCGCGTGGCCACCGACGAGGACCGTATCGAGTTCCGCCATGCCACGCGTCGGCGCCAGGAGGCGTTCAACGACGCTATCCCCGACATCCAGGACGTGGCTATGCTCATGGACGCGTTCCATAAAGACCCGTTCTGGGAGGAGCTGGGCGGGCGCTGCCTGTCGTGCACGGCGTGCTCGGCGGTGTGCCCCACGTGCTTCTGCTTCGACATCCAGGACACGTTCGATCCCTCCGGCGAGGCGGGTCGGCGCGAGCGCGTGTGGGACGCGTGCACTGCGCCGCAGTTCGCGCAGGTGGCCGGCGGCCACAACTTCCGCGGCGACGGGCGCAACCGCGTGCGGCACCGCATGTACCACAAGCTCAACGGGTTCCTCGCGAACCATGACCGCATGCTGTGCGTGGGGTGCGGTCGCTGCGTGAAGGCGTGCAAGGCGAACATCAACCCCATCGAGGTGCTCGAGTTCTTCGAGAGGAAGGGGATGCAAGATGCCCAGTAGCTGCGCGGTGTCCACCGTCCAGGTCAAACCGTTCTTCGACGAGGCGGCTCCCCTGTCGGGCGAGCAGATGATGGCGGCGAACCCGTATCGGCCTTGGCCGGCGCGCATCACGTCCATCATCGACCTCACCGAGACGGAGAAGCTGTTCGAGTTCCGCCTTATCGACGAGCGCATCCGCGATGCGTTCTCGCACGAGCCGGGCCAGTTCGTCGAGGTGTCCATCTTCGGGGTGGGCGAGGCGCCTATCTCCATATCCAGCTCGCCGTCCAAGCGCGGCTTCATCGAGCTGTGCGTGCGTCGCACCGGCCACTTCACCGAGGTGCTGCACAA
The DNA here is from genome assembly GCF_009875575.1 of Eggerthella sp. BIOML-A4. NCBI lineage: Bacteria > Bacillati > Actinomycetota > Coriobacteriia > Eggerthellales > Eggerthellaceae > Eggerthella > Eggerthella sp. BIOML-A4. The sequence continues at coordinate 106,025 of NZ_WWRX01000003.1, forward strand.
GATGCAGTGCGGCGACATCGTGGGCCTGCGCGGCCCGTTCGGCCGAGGCTTCCCGTTCGAGGACATGAAGGGGCACGACATCCTGCTGGTGGCGGGCGGCCTCGGCATCGCTCCTCTGCGCTCGCTCATCAACAACATCCACGACGAGCGTTCCGAGTTCGGCAAGGTCACCATCATCTACGGTTCGAAGAACCCCTCCGAGGTGATGTTCCGCCAGCAGTTCGAGATGTGGCGCCATCGCAAGGACTTCGACCTGTACCTGACGGTGGATCATCCCGACGACACGTGGGACGGCGAGGTCGGCCTGGTCACAAAGCCTTTCGAGCATTTGGAGATCGATGCCGCCAACACGTTCGGCGCCCTGTGCGGGCCGCCGGTGATGTATAGGTTCGCCATCGACGAGATGCGGAAGAAGGGCATCAGCTACGACCATATCTACGTGAGCTTCGAGCGCCATATGAAGTGCGGCATGGGCAAGTGCGGCCACTGCCAGATCGGGCATCAGTACGTGTGCATCGACGGGCCCGTGTTCAACTATTGGGAAGCCAAGAACATCCAGGGGTCGATGTAGGATGGAGAAGCGCGACATGAACGGAAACTGCATAGCCTGCCAGGAGAAGCCGTCCGCGCCGCGCGTGGTGGTCGTGGGCCTGGCCAGCTGCTTCGGCTGCCAACTGCAGATCACGAACGCCGAGGCGCACCTGCTGGACGTGCTCGGTCAGATCGATCTGCGCTATTGGCAGCTGGCCTCGAGCGATCCCATGCCCGAGGACTTCGACGTGGCCATCATCGAGGGCGCCGTCACCACCGAGGAATCCGAAGCGACGGTGCGCAGCCTGCGCGAGAAGGCGGGCGCGATCATCGCCGTGGGCGCGTGCGCCACGACGGCCGGCATTCCCGGCATGGCCGCAGAGGGGTTCCTCGAGCGTCCTGGGCAGGTGTACGATCGGGTGCCGTCGGCCTGCGGCGACATGGTGGCGCCGCGCGCGGTGGGCGCCGTCATCGACGTGGACTTCGAGGTGCGTGCGTGCCCCATCGACAGCTACGACTTCATCGACGTGCTGCAGCGCGCGCTGTACGGCTCGAACAAGACGTATCCCTCGCGCACGATGTGCGGCGACTGCAAGCGCAACGAGACGAGCTGCTTCTTCGGAAAGGGGCAGCTGTGCCTGGGGCTCGTGACCACGGCCGGGTGCGGCGCGAAGTGCGTTAACCTGGGCCGTCCGTGCAACGGGTGCAGGGGGCTGTCGCCCGACGCGAACCTGGCGTCGGCGCGCGAGGCGGTGGCGCGCTACGGCGTGTCGGTCGCCGACTTCGACCAGGCGCTCGAGATGTTCAACCAGACGAACCCCGCCCTTGCGGGCAGCGAGTGAGGACGCATTCTATGACGAAAACAGCGATTCACGTCGATCATATCGCCCGCGTCGAGGGCCACGGCAACGTGCACGTGGTCATCGAGGACGGGGAAGTGAAAACCGTCGAGATGAACGTCGTCGAGCCGGCCCGCCTGTTCGAGAGCATGGTGCGCGGCCGCCGCTTCGAGGAGATCCCCTACATCTCTTCGCGCATCTGCGGCATCTGCTCGTCGAGCCACGTGGTGACCGACCTCAAGGCCATCGAGCGCGTGTTCGGCGTGGAGGTGACCGACCGCACGCGCGCCCTGCGCGAGCTTCTGGTGTACGGCTCCTATTTACAGAACCATGCGTCGCATCTGTTCGTGTTCGCCGCACCTGACTTCCTCGGCATGCCCAGCGTGTTCCCGCTGGCTCAGACCGATCCCGAGCTGTTCGAGCAGGCGCTGGGCCTCAAAGCGCTGGGCAACGAGCTGTGCACGAAGGTGGGAGGTCGCAGCATTCATCCCATCACCGCCGTGGTGGGGGGCTTCACGCACGAGATAGAGCCGGCCGAGTATCTGGAGCTGGCAGACAAGATGGATGCGGCGATGGACTTCGCCCTTGAGGCGGTGGATCTGTTCCGCGGCTTCGAGGTGCCCGACATCGCTACGGCCGGCGACATGCTGGCCATGGTGGAGGACGACTATTACCCGGTGGAATGCTCCGACCAGGCGTTTTTCCTGAACGCGGGCATCGTCTTCGATGCGAACGAGGTGCAGGAGCATATCGAGGAGCATGCGGTGCCGCATTCGGCGGCTCTGTTGGCGCGCGTGCGCGAGACGCAGAGCCCGTACTTCACCGGCGCGCTGGCCCGCGTCAACGCATCGTGGCAGAACCTGGGGCAGAACGCGAAGGTGGCCGCCGCGAAGGCGGGCTTGCGCCCGCCTGAGGCGAACCCGTTCATGAACAACGTGGCCCAGGCCGTGGAGATCGTGGATGCGCTCGACCGCTGCGCCGACCTGTGCCGCAAGCTTGCCGAGCCGGGCGCCATCGCCAGCTCCAGCCTGCCCGTGCCCTTCGAGGTGAAGGCGGGGCGCGCCGTGGGCTTCACCGAGGCTCCGCGCGGCGCGCTGTTCCACGACCTCACGCTGGATGCCGAGGGACGCGTGACGCATGCGTCCATTCTCACGCCTACGGCGCAGAACGTGGCGAACCTGGAAGCCGACATGCGCCTTTTGGCCGAGAAGCTGGTGGCCGACGGGGCTGCGGAAGACGTCGTGCGCCTCGAGATCGAGAAGCTCGTGCGAGCCTACGATCCCTGCCTCAGCTGCAGCGTGCACTAAACTGAGACAAAGGGACGTGTTAACGTCTCGTTCCCTTATGATGGAAAGGCTGGGATCCGTTACGGGTTCCAGCCTTTTTTTGGTCTGAGACGAGGGCGAGACAGAGGGGCGGAGAGGCGGAGGCGCGGGTGTGCCCCTCGTGGATTTTCATCATCGCGTCAACGCCTGTGCTAGAATTCGGTTTCACCTGGAATCGAGATTCAAGGGGTTTCCTGTATGTCCTTTTTAGACATGTTCTCGGGTCTGACTGGCCAGATGTCCACGGATATGGCCATCGACCTCGGAACTGCAAATACACTGGTCGCCATCCCGGGCGAGGGCATCGTTGTCAACGAGCCCTCGGTTGTCGCCATCGAGAAGGCGACCCATCGCGTGCTCGCAGTGGGCCACGAAGCCAAGAACATGATCAACCATACGCCCGAGGCGTTCTCGGCCGAGCATCCCCTGCACGACGGCGTAGTGGCCGACTACGACGTGACCGAGGCCATGATCTCGGCGTTCATCAGCAAAGCGGCGCCGCGCAAGTATCCCTGGCAGGCCAAGCCCCGCATCGTCATCTGCATCCCGTGCGGCGCAACCTCGGTGGAGAAGCGCGCGGTGTTCGAGGCTGCCGTTCAGGCCGGCGCTCGTCAGGCGTACCTCATCGAGGAGCCCATGGCCGCGGCCATGGGCGCCGACCTGCCCGTCACCGAGCCGACGGGCTCGATGGTCGTGGATATCGGCGGCGGCACCACGGAAGTGGCCGTCATCTCGCTCGGCGGCATCGTCACCTCCTCGTCGCTGCGCCTGGCCGGCAACCGCATGGACGAGGCCATCGCCATGCACCTGCGCGACCTGCTGGGCATCAAGATCGGTGAGCGAACAGCCGAGATCATCAAGATCAAGATCGGCTCCATCCTGCCGTTCGAGGACGGTCGCGAGCGCGACATGATCATCTCGGGCCAGGATGTGATCACCGAGCAGCCGAAGGAGGTCACCATCCAATCCGAGGACGTGCGCTCCGCGCTCGTGCAGCCTTGTGAGGAGATGGTCGTGCATATCAAGGAGACGTTCAAGAAAACGAACCCCGATCTCGCCTCCGACATCATTCAGAACGGCATCCTGCTGACGGGCGGCGGCGGCCTCTTGTCCGGTCTCGACCGCTATCTCACCGACAAGCTGGAGATTCCCGTGTGGACGAGCGAGACGGCGCTCACGAACGTGGTTATGGGCTGCCTCAAGGTGCTCGAGACGCCTACGGCGCTCAAGCAGACGCTCATGCGCTCGAAATAGGGTTGAGCCGGCTTATCGATGGCGCTTAATTTCCAACAGAGAAGCTCGGTGTTTCTGCGCCGAGTTCTGCTCGTCGCATTTCTCGTAGCCTCGCTTGCGCTGGTCACGTTGTACTCGCGCGAAGGCCAGGACGGCCCGCTGCACGCGGTCCAGAGCGGCGTGTCCGGCGCGGTCGCGCCTTTGAAGTTCGTCGGCGCGGCTGCAAGCGCGGGCGTGAACGATGCCGCCGAGGGTTTCGGCAACCTCACGGCCGACGAGAGCACGCTCTCGGGTCTGCGCGAGAGCAACGCCGAGCTGCGCGAGCTGCTGAGCCAGGCCGATGAGTACAAGCAGGAGGCTCAACGTCTCCAGAAACTGCTCGATCTCAAGGACCTCTACAAGATCGACGGTGTGGGAGCACGCGTCATCGGCAATCCCGACCAGGCGTGGAGCCAGGCGGTCACCATCGATAAGGGCACGGCCGACGGGGTGGAGACCGGCCTTACGGTCATGGGCACTTCCGGCGTTGTCGGCCAGGTGTACAGCGCGGGCGAGCATACCGCCGAGGTGCGCCTGCTCACCGACCCCGATTCCGGCGCCGCGGCGCGCGTGGAGTCGAGCCGTGCGGAGGGCGTCGTGCGCGGGTCTCTCGAAGGCCTGCTGTATTTGGAGAACCTCGATGCCGACGCGGTGGTCAATCCTGGCGACGTGGTGGTCACGTCGGGTCTGGGCGGCAGCTACGCGCCCGGCCTCATCATCGGCACCGTCGTGAAGGTGGATACCCGCCAGGGCGAGTCCACGAGGCGCGTGATCGTATCGCCGAACGACACGACGGGCGCCCTCGAAGAAGTGCTTGTGGTGTTCGGCGTGGGCGCCGTAGGCGAGGCCGACGGTAACGAAGGAGGCGATGCATCGTGAACCTGGGACGCGAAGGCGTCGTCATCGCCGTAGGCGCGGTCGTCGCCTTGCTGCTGCAAATCGTCGTAGCCCCCAACATCGCGCTGTTCTCGGCGCAGCCGAACTTCCTTCTGGCCTACGTGCTGGTAGTCGCTATCGCGCGCCCGCTCGACGCCGGCTCCGTGCTGCCGTTTGCGCTGGGGCTCGTCTGCGACCTTTTGGGCTCGGGCCCCGTCGGCGGCTACGCGTTCTTGTTCGTTATCGTGTCGTTCATCGCATCGCGCGCGTTCTCGGTGCTCGACAACGACACGCTGTTCATGCCGGTGACCATTTTCGTCGTCGCGACGTTCGCCGCCGAGATGCTGTACGGCGCGCTGCTCATCGGGCTGGGCCTGTCGGCAAGCCCCGTTGACGCGTTCCTGTACCGTGCGCTGCCGTGCACGCTGTACGACTGCGTCGTGGGTTTCGTGCTGTATCCGATCATCGCTCGTCTGCTTGCCAGCGGCGCTCAGGACCGCGGACCGCGCACGCCCCGGCTGCGATAGGGGGCGTTTGCCGTGATCGCCGCCATCATCGCCGCCGTCGCCACGCTGGTCGTGGCCGTCATCGTGGTATCCGTCGTGTTCGTCGTGCGCAACAACGCGAAGTCGTCGAACGTGAGCGTGAAGAAGGACGTTCGCTCAATCAGCTCGGTGGGCGTGAAATCGAGCCTCGGAAACGCGGGCGGTCGCGTCAACGGATCCATGCAGGCGCACCCGGGCTCGGCGCAGCGTCCGGCGTCCAACCCGGCCGACAACCTCAAGTCGCGGTTCGTCGCCATGGGCGTGCTGGCGGCGGGCATCTTCGGCACGCTGACGGCGAAGCTGTGGACTATGCAGGTGCTGTCGTCCGAGGCGTATCGCAGCAAAGCGGACGACAACCAGTACGCCACCGTCTCCACGCCCGCGCCGCGCGGCTACATCTGCGACGTCAACGGCGTTCCGCTCGTGAAGAACCGCGTGTCGCTGACCGTGGTGGCCGATGCGGAGGTGGCCAACGACCGCGACGTGGTGCAGCGCCTGTCCGCGGTGCTCGGCGTGCCGTACAACGTGGTGCGCCAGCGCATCCAGGATGCGACGGCCGGCGCGCAGAGCCAGCGCGTCGTGGCAAGCGACGTGCGGCTTCGCGACGTCGCCTTCATCACCGAGCACTCCGACGCGTTCCCTAAGGTCAAGATCGAGGAGCGATACGTGCGCGACTACCCCTACGGCGCGCTCGCCGCCCACGTGGTAGGGTACACGGGCCCCGTCACCGAAGAGGGTCTGAAAACCGTCGGCGAAGGCCGCGAGGTGGAGCTGGGCGACGACATGGGCGCGTCGGGCATCGAGCTGCAGTACGATCATCTGCTGGCGGGCGAACACGGCAAGCGCAAGGTGGTCGCCAATGCCGACGGCAACGTGGTGCGCGTGGTGAGCGAGACGCAGCCAACCAAGGGCTCGGACGTGCACCTCGCCATCAAGGGGCCGGTTCAGTACGTGGCCGACCGCGAGCTGGCCGCGCTCATCGCCCCTGAGAACGGGACTATCGGCACGGGCAGCGGCGTGGCGGGCTCGGTGGTGGTCATGGACCTTCGCGACGGAGGCATCGTGGCCATGGCGAACTACCCTCTGTTCGACCCGGTCGAATTCATCGGCGCCGTGTCGAGCGACGTGTACGACGTGTACAATTCCAAGGAAGCTCAGAAGCCCCTGCTCAACCGTGCGATCTCGGGCACGTATCCCGCCGCCTCGACGTACAAGACGTTCACGGGCCTCGCGGCGCTGGCCAACGGCTTCGCCGACATGAAGCGCACGTGGACGTGCAACGGCTCGTGGGACGGCTGGGGCACGGGCCAGGAGCAGATGTGCTGGAAGCACTCGGGCCACGGCACGCTCGATCTCCGCGGCGGCATCGTGCAGTCGTGCGACGTCGTGTTCTACCAGATCGCCCATGACTTCTTCGAGGCGGCTCGGGACGGTCAGGTCAGCCAGACCGCCCTTCAGGACTACCTCGCGAAGTTCCACTTCGACCGCTACACCGGCATCGATCTCGGTGGCGAATCGGTGGGCGTCATTCCCACGCCGGAATGGAAACTGGAGCATTTCCGCAACACGCCCGAAGAGGCGGTGTGGAAGGGCGGCGACATGACGAACATGATCATCGGCCAGGGTTACGTTCTCGTCACGCCCTTGCAGGTGGCCGTCGCCTACGGCGCCGTCGCCACCGGCAAGCTGCTGAAGCCCCACTTGCTCAAGGAGGTTCGCAACGCCAGCGGCGACGTGGCCGCCTCGGTCAAGGTGGAGACCGCGGGGGAGCTGGACGTTCCCGAAGCCGACCTCGCGTTCATGCGCGACGCCCTCAACGGCGTGGCGACCGACAACGCCGACGTGTCGAAGCTGCTCAACGAGCAGGGCATCGATCCCGCTACGGTGGCGTGCAAGACGGGTACCGCCGAGTACACCAACATGGCCGACACCGCATGGTTCGCCTGCTACGCGCCGGTGGACGATCCGCAGTACGTGGTGGCCTGCGTGGTCGAGCACGGCGGCGGCGGTTCGGCCGTGGCGGCCCCGCTGGGCGCGAAGGTTCTGGCGGCTGCGCTTGCCAGCGAGTCCGCGGAGGATCCGGGCGCCGGCATGGGCGTGATCGCCGGAGCCACCGGCAAGGTCCTCGAAGGCGCGGGCGCCGCGACGTCCGGCGGCCGTACCGACTAGACGAGGCGAGGAAAGGAGGCGTTATGCCGCAGCTACCGCAGATCGATTCAGTGAAAGCGCCCGACAAGATCGTGGCGCAGGCCACGCGCGCGCGACGCTTCCCGTGGCTCAACATCCCGTTCATCCTCGTGGTGGCGCTGCTGGTGTCGTACGGGCTCGTCGTCGTGATGTCGGCCGTGGCCAACGACCGCGACTACTCGTTCACGAACCAGCTGGCGGGCGTCGCGTTGGGAATCGTGTTCATGGTGCTGGTCTGGAGGTTCGACTACCGCCGCCTGTCGGACTTCACCATGCTGTTCCTCATCGTCAACGTGGCGCTCATCCTCTCGCCCCACATACCGGGGCTGGGAACCGACGCGGGCATGGGCGCGCAGTCGTGGCTCAAGCTGGGCATACAGGTCCAGCCGGGCGAGTTCGCCAAGATCACGGTCATCCTGCTGGACGCCAGCATCATGGCGCGCTACGGCGGCAGGCTGGACGACCCGCGCGAGTACGTCAAGGCGCTCGGCCTCATGCTGGTGCCGTTCGCCTGCATCATGACGCAGCCCGACCTGGGCACGGGCCTGGTGTACCTATGCATCGGCGCGGTCGCCCTCGTGGTAGGCGGTGCGCGTCCGAAGTACCTGCTGATCACCCTCGCGGCCTTCGTTGCGGCCGTCATCGCCGTGTTCGTCGTGGACCAGATCATCTACAACTCCACCGGCGAGTACAAGCTGCTCAAGCAATATCAGCGCAACCGCCTGCTCGTGTTCCTCGATCCCGACATCGACCCCACGGGCGAGAGCTACAACCTCAAGCAGGCTCAGATCGCCATCGGGTCGGGCGGCCTGTTCGGCAAAGGCCTGTTCCAGGGAACGCAGCATACGCTGGGCATCCTGCCCGAGGCTCCCACTGACTTCATCTTCTGCGTGCTGGCCGAGGAACTGGGGTTTTTAGGTGTAATGGCGCTGCTGGCCTTGTATGCCGGCCTGGTTTTGATAAGCTTTCGCATTGCCGTCGCTTCGTGCGATCTGTTCGGCATGACCATCGTCATGTGCGTCGTCGGCATGTGGTTGTTCCAGATTCTTGAAAACATCGGCATGGATTGCGGGCTCATGCCCATCACGGGCATCCCCCTGCCGTTCGTGAGCTACGGAGCGACGGGCATGGTGATGAACTTCATCATGCTCGGCATGATCGGCTCGGTATGGACTCACAACATCCAGAAGCAACGCTAGGAAAAGGGGCGGTTATGCAGCTACCCGTTGACATCAAAGCGGTTATCGACGAAGCCACCAATATCGACGAGGCGCGTCGCACGACGCTGTCGGTGAGCGTCTACCTCGACGACAGCGCGCCGGGCGACGTGCAGGCGCACGTGCGCCAAGCGTTCGCCAGCGCGTCGCCGCACGCCCGCGTGTCGCTCATGTACCTCGACGGCCGCCCGTTCACGCCGTTCTCGGGCGACGACATGGCCGTCATCGTGGCGGGTTTGAACGAGCAGGTGGGGGAGTACGCGGCGCAGGTTCGCGCGGCGGGCGTCCCCGTGATGGTGGTCACCACGCTGCCCGCTCTCGTGGCCGACATCGCGAAGGCGCAGGGCGCGCCCATCCCGCAGGGCGACCTCGTCTTCCCCAAGCCCCCCAAGGCCGAGCCGGCTGTGCTGCCGGTGCCCGATGCCGCTGCGGGCGGCGCCGAGGCCGTGCAGGCTCTGGGCGCCGGTTCGCCGAACGAGCCGTACGCTCTCGACGGCGCCGCCGTCGGCTCGCTCAGCGAGCGCATGGGCGGCTGGGTGATCGCCGCGTGCAACGACAAGCGCCTCGCGTTCGCGCTGGCGTTCCCGTTCGTGCGCAAGCCCCTGTCGCTGGAAGCCGTGAACTCCACGGCGCTGCAGAACGCGGGCGTGGGCCTGCTGGTCATCATTCCGGGCGCCGACATGCCGGTCATGACGCTCAACCAAGCGAAGATGCTGCTCATGATTGCCGCCGCGTACGGAGAAGAGCTCAACATGGAGCGCGTGAAGGAGCTTGCGGCCCTCGTAGGCGGCGCGTTCGCCTGCCGCGCGGTGGCGCGCCAGCTGGTGGCGTTCGTACCCGCGCTCGGCTGGGCCGTGAAAGCCGCCATCGGCTACACGGGCACCGTCGCCATGGGGCGCGCGGCCATCGAGTACTACGAGGACGGAGCCACGCTGGGCAAGCTCACCGACGCCGTGGCCGCGGCGCGCGACAAGGTGGTGCAGGCCGCCGCGAAGCGCGCTGCGCAGAAGGCGCAGGCGACCGGGGCGAAGGCCATGGACGCCGTGCGCGACCGCGCCGGGCGCGCGGCACAGGCGGCCGGCGGGGTGCGCGATGCCGCCCTCACGCGCTTCGCTTCCGGCAAAGTCCGCTGATTCTCCCGCTAAAGCAAACCGAAGAAGGGAAACGAGTTTGATGACGGATCTCTGGCCGCGTCTGGAGCCGCTGCTCGCCGCTGCGGAGCGCCCCGCGCGCTACCTCAACCACGAGTTCGGCTGCGTGTACAAGCCCGAAGCGGACTTCCGCTTCTGCATGGTGTATCCCGATACCTACGAGCTGGGGCAGGCGAACCAGGCGCTGCGCATCCTCGTGAACGTGGTGAACGCCGTCGACGGGATGGCCGCCGAGCGCGCGTTTCTTCCTGCGCCCGCCATGTGCGACACGCTGCGCGCCGAGGGCATCCCGCTGTTCAGCATAGAGAGCTGCGCGCCGCTCGCCGAGTTCGACGCCGTGGGCATCACATTGCCGCACGAGCTGGCGGCTACGAACGTGCTTGAGACGCTCGATTTGGCAGGCATCCCGCTGCATGCAGACGAGCGCGCCGAAAGCGACCCGCTCGTGGTGGGGGGCGGCCCCTGCGCCTACAACCCCGAGCCCTACGCGCCGTTCTTCGACGCGTTCAGCATCGGCGAAGGGGAGGAGGCCTTGCCGCGCGGCCTGGCCGTCGTCCGCCGCCTGCGCGCCGAGGGCGCTGCGCGCGCCGACATCCTGCGCGCGCTGGCCGACGAGCCGGGCTGGTACGTGCCGTCGCTGTACCGCTGGCGTGCCGAGGACGAGGCGCAGGAAGCGGGCTCGTGGATCGAGCCTTTGGAAGAGGGCCTGCCTCTGCGCATCGAGAAGAGCCTGTTCGAGGGCTTCGCGGAAAGCCCTGGCTGGGAGCCGTGCATCGTGCCGTTCACCGAGGTGGTGCACGATCGGCTGAACGTCGAGATCCTGCGCGGGTGCGCCCGCGGCTGCCGCTTCTGCCAGGCGGGCATGATGTACCGCCCCGTGCGCGAGCGCTCGGCCGACAACGTGGTGGAATCGGTGGTGCAAGGCCTGGCCGAGACGGGCTACGACGAGGTCAGCCTCACGTCGCTGTCGTCCACCGACCACTCGCAGATCGCCTCTATCCTCACGCGCATCAACCGCGCCTGCGACGGGAAGGGCGTGCGCATCTCGGTGCCTTCGCAGCGCCTCGACTCGTTCGGCGTGGACATGGCCGAGCTGGTGGCCGGCCAGAAGAAGGGCGGCCTCACGTTCGCGCCCGAGGCGGGCACGCAGCGCCTGCGCGACGTCATCAACAAGAACGTCACCGAAGACGACCTGTTCGGCGCGTTGGACGCCGCGTTCAAGGCGGGGTGGCGCCGCTGCAAGCTGTACTTCATGATAGGCCTTCCCACCGAGACCGACGACGACATCAAGGGCATCGCGAGCCTCGCGCAGCGAGCCTACGACCGCATGAAGGCCGCCACGCCTCCCGAGCAGCGCGGATCCTTGCGCATGAGCGTGTCGTGCGCGCTGTTCGTGCCGAAGGCGCAGACGCCGTTCCAGTGGGACGGGCAGATCCCGCCCGAGGAGGCGCTGCGGCGCGTGCAGCTGCTGCGCAACTCGGTGAAGTACCGCGCCGTGGACGTGCACTGGCATGATCCGGCCACCAGCTTCGTGGAGGCCGTGATGAGCCGCGCGGGGCGCGAAGCCGCCGCGTGGGTGGAGACCGCCTGGCGCCGAGGCGCGCGCTTCGACGCGTGGACCGAGTGCTTCGCAGAGGCCGCTTGGCGCGAGGCGGCGGACGAGGTGGGCATCGACCCGGCCGCCATCGCGCAGACGGCGTATCCCACGACCCGCGTCATGCCGTGGGAGCATATTTCCACCGGCGTGTCGACGCGGTGGCTGGCGCGCGAGCGCCGCTTGGCCGACGAGGGCCGCACGACGCCCGACTGCACGTTCGAGAACTGCTCGGCCTGCGGCGCGTGCCCGACGCTCGGGGTGGACAACGAGCTGGCCCAGCCCCGCGTGGCGTCCGGCTCGAACGCGGTCGAGCCCTCGTGCCGTCATGGACGAAGCGGCGAAGCCGAGCTCCTTCGCCATCCCGGGCAAAGCGGCGAAGCCGACGCCTCCTCCGTCATCCTGGGAGAGCGAAGCGAGACGAAGGATCCCGCGCGGCGCGAAGGCGCCGGAAAGGAGGCGACCCATGCCTGATCCGAACCTGTTCCGTCTGCGCATGACGTTCTGCAAGCAGGGACGCCTGGCGATGCTGTCTCATCTCGAAGTGGCGCGCGCTCTCGAGCGCGCGGTGCGCCGCGCAGGCCTGCCGTTCGCAGTGAGCCAGGGCTTCTCGCCCCATATGAAGATCGCGTTCGGCGCGGCGTTGCCCGTGGGTGTGGGCGGCACGCACGAGCTGGCAGACCTGCAGATGACGCGCTACGTGCCTGTCGACGAGGCGCTTGAGGCTCTGCAGCGCGCAAGCGTGCCCGACCTGATGGTGAAGGCGTGCGACTACATCGAGCCGCACGCGCCGGCCGCATCGGCGGCGTACCCTATCGCCGTCTACCGCGCGCTGCTGTCGCACCCTCCCGCAACCTTTCCGGTGCCAGACGAAGTTACGGTGGTGCGCAAGAAGAAGGAGAAGGTGCTGTGCACGGCCGATTTCCTCGTGGGGGAGCTGGAGCTGTCCGGCGCCGTGGCCACGTTCTCGCTGGAATCGAAGCCGACGGGCTCGCTACGTCCCGACGTGCTGCTGCGCGCGTGCTGCGAAGCAGCCGATGCCGTAGCCCCCGAAGCCTCCGCGCCGTTGCGCGTGCTGTCGGTCATGCGCACCGAACAGCGCGCCGCTCGCTGACGGGGAGGGGTCGCATCTTCCGCGCCCGCTTCGAGCAAGAAAAAAAAAGCCCGCCGATCGGCGGGCTTTCTGTATTCAGATGGCGGGATGTACGAGACTCGAACTCGCGACCTCCGACGTGACAGGCCGGCGCTCTAACCAACTGAGCTAACACCCCGTGCTTTGCAGCGAAAGCTATTCTACCGGAAGAACCTTCGCTGCGCAATCATTATTATGACGAATTTCCCCGATACGAAAAGAACCCGCCGAAGCGGGTTCTTAGCATTCAGATGGCGGGATGTACGAGACTCGAACTCGCGACCTCCGACGTGACAGGCCGGCGCTCTAACCAACTGAGCTAACACCCCGTGCTTTGCAGCGCGGAATATATTACCGGGTGTCGCCGATTCGCGCAATACCCCAATTTGAAAAAGTTTGGGAAAGCGTGCGCCGGGTTCGCATGCAGGTTCTGTGATGAGGGAAACATTTTGGTGTGAAATTTCACAGTAGTGATAAAGTTTAGCGACTAAATTGTATACGACAGGAATCGAAGGCAAGGAAGATGAGATGACGGATTCGTTCAATGAGACGAAACGCGAGCTGTACGAGCTTATGCAGCGCTCACGGCGCGAGCGGTTCACGCCGCCAACGCCCGAAGGCGTGACGCCGTCCGAGGCGCGCACGATGATGACGGTCAGCGCTCTTCAGCATACGTGCGAGGACGTCAGGCCGGGTCGCGTCGCGGAGCTGACGCACACGACGCCGAGCGCGTTGTCCCAGACGTTCAAGACCCTCGAGGAGAAGGGCCTCATCGAGCGGCACCGCGCAAGCGGCGATTACCGCGCCGTGTCGGTAAGCCTCACCGAAGAGGGCGAGCGCTTCGCTGCCGAGGGCAGACGTTTGCGCGACGAGCACATGGACGCGGTCATGGAGCACGTGGGTATCGAGGACATGCGGCATCTCGTTCGCATCCTGCGCAAAGTGGTCGAGTTCCACGAGCTGGATCCTGAGGCGACGTGCAAGAGCCGCGCGGAAGGAGATGAGGCGCCGTGCGCATAATTCGCTATCTGAAGAACTGCAAGGTGGCCGTGCTGCTCATCGTGTGCCTGCTCGTCGTGCAGGCGTTCACCGACCTGGCGCTGCCGCACTACACGTCCGATATCGTCGATGTGGGCATCCAGCAGTCCGGCGTGGAGCATGCGGCCACCGACGAGATGACGGCCAAGACCCATGACGAGATCGCTATGATGCTTCCGGTCGACGACGAGCAGACGTTCCGCGACGCTTACACCGAGACGGACGACGGCACGTACAAGCTCAACGACCAGGGCAAGAAGGAGCAGGAGGAGCTCGACCGCATGGTGGCCCTGCCGCTGGTTGCCATCCATTATTCCAGCCAGATCCCCGACCTCGACCTCGACCAGGTGATGCAGGCCTACGAGGCCGGCGCTATCGACAAGCAGAAGATCCTCGATATGCTGGACGAGGCCAAGCAGCATATGGGGGACATGGGCGACTCCATCGTCGACCAGCAGGCCATCGCCGCCGCCAAGGCTGAGTACGAGTCGCTCGGCTACAATCTGTCCGACATGCAGATGGGCTACCTCGTGCGCATCGGCCTTCTGATGTTGGGGCTTGCCGCCCTCGGCATGGTCGCCGCCGTGCTCGTGGGCTTCATCGCCTCGCGCACGGCCGCGAAGGTGGGCGCCACGCTGCGCTCGAAGCTGTTCCGCCGCGTGGTGTCGTTCTCGGACGCCGAGGTGCAAAGTTTCTCGGCCGCCTCGCTCATCACGCGCGGCACGAACGACATCCAGCTGGTGCAGATGGTCACCGTCATGCTGCTGCGCATGGTGCTGTACGCGCCCATCCTCGCCATCGGCGGCATCATCATGGTTTCGCGCACGAACCTCGCCATGAGCTGGATCATCATCTTGGCCGTGGCGGTCATCTTCGTGCTCATCATGGTGCTGATGCGCGTGGCGCTGCCCAAGTTCCAGATCATGCAGACCCTCATCGACCGCGTGAACCTCGTGTCGCGCGAGATCCTCACGGGCCTGCCCGTCATCCGCGCGTTCGACCGCCAGCCTTACGAGGAGAAGCGCTTCGACGAGGCTTCCACCAAGCTCATGAAGACGCAGCTGTTCACGAACCGCGTCATGACGTTCATGATGCCCCTGATGATGCTCATCATGAACGGCGTGTCGGTGCTCATCGTATGGGTGGGCGGCGGCTACATCGACAACGGCACCATCCAGACGGGCGACCTCATCGCGTTCATCACCTACGCGATGGTCATCATCATGAGCTTCCTCATGATCGGCATGATCTCCATCATGCTGCCGCGCGCCGACGTGGCGGCCCAGCGCGTGAACGAGGTGCTGGAAACAAAGCCCACCATCTGCGACCCGGCCGCCGACAAGGCCCGCGACGCCGAGCTGCGCCGCTCGGGCGAGGGCGCGACCATCGCCTTCAACGACGTCAGCTTCCGCTACGGCGATTCGAAGGAATGCGTGCTCGAGCACATCGACTTCACGGCCGAGCCCGGCAAGACCACGGCGCTCATCGGCTCCACCGGATCGGGCAAGTCGACGGTCATCAAGCTCATCGAGCGCTTCTACGACGTGACGGAGGGCTCGGTCACCATCGACGGCGTGGATGTGCGCGACGTCACGCAGCAGGCGCTGCGCGAGCAGCTGGGCTACGTGCCGCAGAAGGCGTTTCTGTTCTCAGGCACCATCGAGTCGAACGTGGCCTACGCGGACGAGGGGATGCCCGTCGACCGCATCAGGGAGGCCGTCGACATCGCCCAGGCGTCGGAATTCGTCGCCTCGAAGGAGGAAGGCCTGGGCACGCGCGTGTCGCAAGGCGGCTCGAACGTGTCGGGCGGCCAGCGCCAGCGCCTGGCCATCGCCCGTGCGCTGGCCACCGAGGCGCGCGCCTACCTGTTCGACGACAGCTTCTCGGCGCTCGACTACAAGACCGACGCCGCGCTGCGCCAGGAGCTGCACACGCGCCTGGGCGGCAAGACCGTGGTCATCGTGGCGCAGCGCATCTCGACGGTGCTGCATGCCGACCGCATCGTGGTGCTGGACGACGGCCGCATCGTGGGCCAGGGCACGCACGAGGAGCTGATGGAAACCTGCGAGGAGTATCGGGAGATCGCGATGTCCCAGCTGTCGGAAGCCGAGCTGAACGGAGGTGATGCGGCATGAGCGCGCAGGAGAACGCCCAGGCGCAGGAACCTCGCCGCGGACCCATGGGCCACGGTCCCGGCGGGCGCATGATGCCCGGCGAGAAGCCGAAGAACCTCAAGGGAACGCTTGCCAAGCTGATCGCCTTCATGGGTCGCTTCAAGGCGGCCATCGTGGTGGTGCTCGTATTCGCCGTGGGCTCCACCATCTTCAACATCGTGGGGCCGAAGGTGCTGTCCACGGCCACTACCGAGCTGTTCAACGGCATCGTGGCGAAGATCGACGGCTCGGGCGGCATCGACTTCGACGCGATCGCGCGGATCCTCGTGTTCACGCTGGGCCTGTACCTGCTGTCCGCGGCATGCTCGTTCGTGCAGGGCTGGATCATGAGCTCGGTTTCGCAGCGCACGTGCTACCAGCTGCGCGGCGCCATCGCCGACAAGATCGACCGCATGCCCATGGGCTACTTCGAGCGCACGAGCGTGGGCGACACCCTGTCGCGCATCACGAACGACGTGGACACGCTGGGCCAGAGCCTGAACCAGGGCGTCACCCAGCTCATCACGTCGGTGACCACCATCGTCGGCGTGCTCATCATGATGCTGTCCATCAACCCGCTCATGACGCTGATCACCGTGGTCATTCTTCCGGTTTCCATCGTGCTCATCATGGTGGTGGTGAAGCGCTCGCAGAAGTACTTCGTGGCGCAGCAGCGCACGCTCGGCAAGATCAACGGCATCGTGGAGGAGACGTTCTCGGGTCACGCCATCGTGAAGGCGTTCAACCGCGAGGACGGCACGGTCGACCGTTTCAACGAGACGAACGCGAAGCTGTACGGGTCGGCGTGGAAGTCGCAGTTCTTCAGCGGCCTCATGCAGCCTATCATGACGTTCGTCGGCAACCTGGGCTACGTGGCCGTCGCCATCGCCGGCAGCTTCCTGGCCGTGCAGGGCATCATCACGGTGGGCGACATCCAGGCGTTCATCCAGTACGTGAAGAACTTCACGCAGCCCATCACCCAGCTCACGCAGGTGTCCAACGTGCTGCAGCAGATGGCCGCGGCCGCCGAGCGCATCTTCGAGTTCCTCGACGCGCCCGAGGAGGAGCCCGACCATGCGACCGCCCGTACCGCCGACGTGGAGTGCAACGTGCAGTTCGACCACGTGCGCTTCGGCTACGATCCGGAGAAGCCGGTGATCAAGGACTTCTCGGCCCAGGTGTCGGAAGGCCAGACCGTCGCGCTGGTCGGTCCCACGGGCGCCGGCAAGACCACCATGGTCAAGCTGCTCATGCGCTTCTACGACGTGCAGTCGGGCTGCATCAAGATCGGCGGCACGGACATCCGCGATTTCGCGCGCGACGATCTGCGCAGCCTGTTCGGCATGGTGCTGCAGGACACGTGGCTGTTCCACGGCACCATCCGCGACAACATCCGCTACGGCAAGCTGGACGCCACCGACGAGGAGGTGGAGGCGGCGGCGAAGGCGGCCTACGTCAACCACTTCATCCAGACGCTGCCGCAGGGCTACGACACCGAGATCAACGAGGACGCCAGCAACATCAGCCAGGGCCAGCGCCAGCTGCTGACCATCGCGCGCGCCATCCTGGCCGACCGCCGCATGCTCATCCTCGACGAGGCCACCAGCTCGGTGGACACGCGCACCGAGGAGCGTATCCAGAAGGCTATGGACAACCTCATGGCCGGGCGCACCTCGTTCGTCATCGCGCAT
This sequence comes from Eggerthella sp. BIOML-A4, assembly GCF_009875575.1. Lineage (NCBI taxonomy): Bacteria > Bacillati > Actinomycetota > Coriobacteriia > Eggerthellales > Eggerthellaceae > Eggerthella > Eggerthella sp. BIOML-A4. The sequence goes on from NZ_WWRX01000003.1 coordinate 123,576, forward strand.
CGCCTGTCCACCATCAAGAGCGCGGATCTCATCCTCGTCATCCGCGACGGCGACATCGTGGAGCAGGGCACGCACGAGGAACTGCTGGCGCTTGGCGGTTTCTACGCGGAGTTGTATAATTCTCAGTTCACCGAGACGATTGACGAGGTGGAGGACTAGCGCATACGGGCGCGTCTTCGCCCCCTCGCTCAGGGAATGGGAACAGCGACGTATGCCCGCAACGGGAACTGAGAGCGCATCAGCGCAGATGCAAGGCGCGCCTGAAAGCAAGGCGCGCCTTGCCGTGTTCGACTTCGACGGCACCAGCATCGCGGGCAACTCGCCCGTGCTGCTGGTCAGCCACCTTCTGAGTCGCAAGATGCTGAAGAAGCGAGTCGTCTTCCGCATCCTTCTGTGGGCGGCCGCCTACAAGCTGCGCCTGCCGCAGAACGAGGCGGCTGTGCGCGGTCTCGTGTTCACGGCGTTCGAGGGCAAGCCCGCCGCCGAGGTGGACGCCTTCCTCGCCGAGTTCTACGACGAGCGCATCGCGCCGCTGTTCAGGCCCGAGGCGGATGCCGCCATGCGCGCCCACGCCGAGGCGGGGGACACCGTGGTGGTCATCTCGGCCACGTTCGAGCCTATCATCCTGCGCGCCATGGAGCACCATCCGTTCGACAACCAGATATCCACGCGCATGAGCGTGGCCACCGACGGCACCTACACCCGCGCGGTGGAGGGTCTGCCGGTGGAGGGGGAGGAGAAGCTGGCCGCCGTGCGCCGCTTCGGCGACAGCCGTTTCGGGCCGGGCAACTGGGAGCTCGCCTACGCGTACGGCGACCATCATTCCGACCGCGCCGTGCTGTCGGCCGCGGAGCATCCTCGCGCCGTGTCGCCCGATCGGCCGCTCGCCCGCACCGCGCGCGAAAAGGGCTGGGAGATCCTCGACTGGTAGAGCCTTGCGCTCATACCCTTCGGGTTGCTTACGTTTTGGGGTTTTTGCGGTTCGACCTATGCGGGGGCTTTCTTCTTGGGTAAAATGTGACCTGGACATAGTCATTTTCTCGCGACGTGCGATCACATCGAAAAGGAGGTTGGGTCCATGTTTGAGAACGATGCGAACAGCTCGCCCAGCCAGAACGACGAGCATAGCAATTCCTCGACCGAGTACCTGCGGCTCGCTTCCCAGGCGTGCGCTTCGGGCGACGCGGTCCTCGGCATGCATCTGTATCTGGCGGCGTTCGAGCGCGCGCAGCACGGCGAAGGCTCCGCCGTCGACGAAGCGGCGCTCGAGGGCCTGAAGCAGGCCTGGCAGCTGGCCTGCAAGCTCAAGGAGCGCTCCATCGCCGAATACGCGTTCGAGCGCCTCGAGCCCTACCTGTCCTCGGACGAGGCCGCGGCTTGCGCCGAGCAGCTGCAGAGCCTCGCGCTCGACAAGCTGGAGGAGTACGGCCTTTCGCGCGAGGACCTGGAGGACATGACCGACATGATCTCCCAGGACTTCCTGGGCTTCGATGCCGCGCGCCTCATGCGGGTGGAGCACGTCACCGAGCCGTCTTCGGCGTGCGTCGCCGAGGCTGCGCCGCAGGCCGCTCAGAGTGCTGCGGCGGACGAGGGCGGCGAGGAGGGCGAAAAGGCCCCGTCCGTCTCCGAGGTGCAGAAGTCGCTCGCCGAGGCCATCCAGGCTTGCGGCGACGACGCGGACGCTCATGCGGTGGTGTCGTCCCTCGAGAACATAACGTATCGCGAGCTCGTGGGCTACGACGAGACCGTGAAGCTCATGCGCGACTTCGGGGTGGGCATGCAGCACGACGAGCGCTTCCAAGAGCTGGTGGAGCTGCTGAACGCGCGCCACGGCCTGGACCGCATGCCGGCCTCCGACGCGCTGCTGTTCCGTTCTCCGGCGCGCGAGGACGCGAACCGATTCATGGCGGCCACGCTGGGCGAGCTGGGGCTGCCGGCCATCCGCATGCACATGGAGGAGAACCTTCAGGGGATGCCGGTGCTGTGCGTCATGGCGCAGGCCGACCGCCAGCCGAAGCTCAACGCGGCGCGCAACGCCTTCGAGGGCGCTGGCGTGCTCATGCTGGAGGACTTGGATCTGTGGATGTCGCCCATGGTGGAGTCGGCCGGCGACGATCTGGGCGGGTTCATCATGGCCAGCCTGTCGCGGGGCGCGCGCGAGGCCATCAGCCTCATCCGCTCGGCGGTGGAGAACCCCGACGTGTTCGTGCTGGCCTCCTCGTCCGAGGCGGGGGAGATCGACCCGTTCTTCTTCGACCTCCTGGAGCCGCTGTCGGTGATCGACATCGACTTTCCCACGGTGTCCGAGCGCGACGACATCTGGATGGAGATAGCCCGCGAGCATCCGTCCCTGCGCGGCATCGACCGTGCATCGCTTGTGCGCTATTCAGCGCAGATGCCGCGCTACGATATGTACATGGCCGCACGCGAGGCCATCGAGGAGGCTTACAAGGCCAGCCTCGTCGCGCGCCGCTACCTGCCGGTGACGGCGGACAACCTGTACGACAAGCTGGCGGCTTACCAGCCGCTCGATTCCGACGAGTACCGCGCGCTCGAAGAGGCGGTCGTGAACGACTTCAGGCGCGAGTTGGAGCATCTGGAAGACCTGCTCGACGGGGAAGAGGGAAACTAATGGACGTCACGCGCCGCTGCGACTACGCCTGCCGGATACTGAGGGCCGCCTACAAGAGCGGGGATTCCTACGTGTCGGTGTCCGACATCGCCGAGCAGGAGGACATTCCCTACGCCTTCGCGCGCAGCATCCAGCACGATCTGGTGAAGGGCGGGCTCATCAAGACGGTGCGCGGCGCCCGCGGCGGGCTCGCGCTCAACTGCGATCCGGCCGCCGTGACCCTGCTGGAAGTGCTCGAGGCGGTTCAGGGGCCGGTGAGCATCTCGCTGTGCGTGATGGATCCCGCTTACTGCGACAAACAGAAGGACTGCGCCTACAACAAGCTGTGGCAGGGAGCCGATCGGCTGCTGAACGCCTACTTCGGCGCTATCACGCTCAAGGACCTCATCGAGCAGGGGGCGTCGCATCCGGTGGTGGAAGCCGCTATGGCGAAGGCGAAGGACGCAGACGCGGTTCCGGCCGCCGTCCGCTGCGCTGCGCAATGCGCCGCGCCCACGCCGCGCATTGCCGCGGAGGCTCCCGACGCCGACGACGCGAGCGCGTGCGAATCGTGCGCATAGCGGGTTCCGGCTCGATTGCGTGGCCGTCCGAGGCGCTCGGGCGCGACGAGTTCGTGGAGCTTGTGCGCCGCGAGGGCGCTCGGCTGCATCGCGACCTGCCCTGGCGTTACATCGACGACCCGTACGCCGTGCTGGTGAGCGAGGTCATGCTGCAGCAGACTCAGGTGGCTCGCGTCGAGAAGCACTGGACGCGCTTCCTGTCGCTGTTTCCCACCATCGACTCCCTGGCGGCCGCAGGCACGGCCGACGTGCTGGCGCAGTGGCAGGGGCTGGGGTACAACCGCCGTGCGCTTGCGCTCAAGCGGGCGGCCGAGACGTGTTCGGCCGAGCGGGGAGGGCTGCTGCCCGACACGGCTGAGGAGCTGGAAACGCTTCCGGGCATCGGTCCGGCCACGGCGGCGGGCGTGATGGCGTTCGCCTACAACCGCCCCTCCGTGTACATCGAGACGAACGTGCGCACGGTGTTCCTGCACGAGCTGTTCCCCGACCGCGACAAGGTTTCCGACCGCGAGCTGGCGCCGCTCGTGGCGTCCACCTGCCCCGAGGACGACGCCCGGGCCTGGTACTACGCGCTGCTCGATTACGGCGCGCACCTCAAGACGCTCGTGGCGAACCCTTCGCGGCGCAGCGCCCACTACGCGCGCCAGTCGGCCTTCGAGGGCTCGCGGCGGCAGAAGCGCGCCGAGCTCGTGCGCGTCGTGCTGGCCGAGCCGGGCATCGGCGCCGACGAGCTGGCCGAGCGCCTGGACGCCTTCGAGCGCGCCGCCGGGCGCGACGGCGTGGATGCGGCCACGTTCGAGTCCATTGTGGCCGACCTCGTGTCCGAAGGCTTCTTCCGCCGAGAGGGCGGCGCGTTCTTCGCCTGACGGGGCCCGCTGCGGCGGGAGGTTGCATTCTTTGCCCTCCTCCGGTTCCGGTCCGCGCTTGGGATGGCATGCGGTCGAATCCTTTTCTTGCAGGGCGGCGTTTTCGAGCGCTTTGGACGCAAAACGGTACCCATGGCAATCCTGACGGCGGAATCAGGTTACGAGAGCTCGCTGAATAGTACCCACCTGGGGTTTTGCACGTGATCCTGATCGGACGGCATGCAAAACAGGTCTCGAGATTGTCATGGGGGCTGATTCGCGCCCAATCTCGCCGGGCTTCCCGCCGCGATCGGAGCGCATGGTCGAGCGAGCTGAATCTATGCAGCGCGCCGCGCGACCTACCGAGTGCCGCCGGGCGGACTCTCCCTATTCAATCGCGTACGCATTGCTCCTCGATAGTTTCTTGTGCGCGAAATAGCGTTTCTTGCATGATTCTTGCATACGATTCTTGACTTTCATGTGTTAGAATATGCCGCATCCCGTGGGGGAGTAGTCGGCCTTGAACGAGGTGGCTGCGTCAACATGCTGCTTCCGCTCGAAGCTGGCGCAACCTTAAACGACAAGACTCGCGGTGTGGCGCACGCGTCGCACCGCTCATCATGCAGCCGGCGCGCACGCCGGTATTTTTATGCCTAAACCGTGGAGTGCGGGGCGGCCAGGGGGGGCCGCAAGCGGACGAGAGGAAAACCCATGGGATTCGTGGAGCTGTTGTTGCTGGCGATCGGCCTGTCGATGGATGCGTTCGCCGTGTCGGTATGCAAAGGCCTGTGCATGAAGCGGCTCAACCTGCGCCAGGCGACGGTCGTCGCGCTGTTCTTCGGCGGCTTCCAGGCGCTCATGCCGCTTGTCGGATGGGCGCTGGGCACGCAGTTCGAGCAGTTCATCACGCCGGTGGATCATTGGATCGCCTTCGTGCTTTTGGCCCTCATCGGCGGGAAAATGCTGTGGGACGCCTTCCATGAGGACGACGAGGAGCTGTCCTGCCCGGCCGACGGTAAGCTCGACCTGCGCGAGCTCGTGATGCTCGCCGTCGCCACGAGCATCGACGCGTTGGCCGTGGGCATCACGTTCGCGTTCTTGCGCGTGGACATCCTCACGTCCGTGGGGCTGATCGGCGTGACGACGTTCGCCCTGTCCATCGTCGGCGTGGCCGTGGGCCACCGCTTCGGCGCCCGCTACGAGAAGCCCGCCACTGTCGTCGGCGGCATCGTCCTCATCCTCATCGGCCTCAAGATCCTGCTGGAGCATCTGGGGATCATAGCCTTCTAGAGAGCCGGACGAGACGGCGCTCCGGTCGGGATGGCAACCGGGCGCGCTCGCTCAAGACGACGGTCGGCCCCTACATAATAGGGTAGCTTCCCAGCACCTTGACCTCGCGCAGCTTGAGGCGCAGGCAGTTGAGCGCGGTCTGCACGGCAAGGTCGTTCACGTTCTCCTTGAACTCGATGAAGAACATGTAGTCGCCGAGCGCCTGCTTGGTAGGGCGCGACTGGATCATCGACAGGTTGATGCCCGCGTAGGCGAACTCCGACAGGATCATGTTCAGCGTGCCGGCGCGGTCCACCTGCAAGAACAGCGCGAGCGAGGTCTTGTAGCGATCGCCGGTGAACACGGGGGGATGCCCCTGGCGGCCGATGAGCGCGAACGACGTCTGATTCCCGAAATGATCCTCGATCTCGCGCTCCTCGACGCGCGCGCCGTACAGCTCGGCCGCGAACGCGTTGGCGATACCCGCGACGCGCGGGTTCTCCATGACCAGCCGCGCGCTCTCGGCGGTGGACGATGTGGTGATGGTGGACCTGCCCGGTAGGCGCTCGCTCAGGAAGCGGCGGCACTGCGCGAGCCCTTGGGCGTGCGAGGCCACCGTGGCAACGTCCTCGATCTTCGCGTCGGGATGCATGACGAGGCAGTGGTGGATGTCGATGACCTCTTCGCCGAGGATGGTGGCCGAGCTTTTGAAGGAGAAGTTGTCCAGCGTGGCCGTGACGGACCCTTCGAGCGAGTTCTCCTTCGCCACCACGCCGAACTCACATTTGCCGCGATCGACGCAGTCGAACACTTCGTCGAACGAGGCGCACTCGAACAGGTTCGGCTCGTCGATGCCGAGGCGGGCTGCGAACGCGCGCGCGGCTTCGTCGGTGTAGGTTCCGGCAGGGCCGAGGTAGGCGAATACGGGTTCGGTTGAAGCCATGGGTCCAATCCTTCTATCGGGGTTCTCGGTTATTCGTGCTTGTGCTATCATACCCGTCTTCACGACAAGATGAACGGCGGTGAACGAGAAACCAACGGGAGTTCTCACCTGTTAGCGGTATGCATAGAGAGGGGCGAAAAAAGTATCACCCTGCATGAAAATGCATAAAGTAGCTAATCAAGTGTATAACTCATGTTACGTGGATGTTGATGCGTAACATTTTTCAGCCACTTGCGGGTCAAACGTTGCGCTCGCGCCCTCGCTGTGCGTTTTAATTCTGGAGTCGTGGAAAATACTGAATCAGCAAGCATTGGAAGACGAGAGCACCTGAGGAGGTGTGCACATGGAAACAGAGGCCACAGTTTCAGAGTTTCAGAACATGCTTTCCGCGCGCGGCGTCAGCCGCCGCAGCTTCATGAAGCTCTGCGGCGCCGTTGCGGTCGCGGCCGGATTGTCCGAGCTCGCTGCGCCGCGCGTGGCGCAGGCCCTCGAGAAATCCGTGATCGGCGCAACGAAGGGCAAGCTGTATCCGGTTATCTGGATCGAGGGCGCGTCGTGCACGGGTTGTACCGAGTCGTTTGCGCAGGTCGAGACGCCGGATGCGGCTTCGATCGTGCTGGACATGATCTCGCTCAACTACTCCGAGACCCTGTCGGCGGCAGCCGGCTGGTCGATGGAGGAGGCCAAGGAGCAGACGATCGAGGCCGGCAATTACATCCTCGTGTACGAGGGAGCTGTGCTGGAAGGCTGGGGCGGCCAGGCTCTGCGCGTCGCCGACAAGCCCGGTACGGAGCATCTGATCGAGGCTGCCGAGAAAGCCAACGCCGTAGTCGCGCTGGGTTCCTGCGCGGTCAACGGCGGCTGGATGGGCGCTCATCCCAACCAGGCGGGCGCGCTCGGCGTGCAGGCGTTCCTGAAGAAGGCCGGCATCAACACGCCGGTTGTGAACGTTCCCGGTTGCCCGGCCAACCCCGAGTGGCTCGTGGCCGTGCTGGCGGACGTGATCTTCCTTGAGAAGCTTCCCGCGCTCAACAGCGAGGACAAGCCTGCCGGCATCTTCGACCAGACGATCCACGACAACTGCGAGCGCCGCGGCCACTTCGAGAACGGCGAGTTCGTGTACAAGTTCGGCTCCGAGGAAGAGGCCAAGGGATACTGCCTGTACCCGCTTGGCTGCCGCGGACCTCAGACGAAGGCGAACTGCGGCGTGACCATGTGGAACAACCGTCGCAGCTGGTGCGTGCAGTCCGGCGCTCCCTGCATCGGATGCTGCGAGGCCAACCCGAACGATCCCGGCCATAACTGGGTCGAGGTCAACACCCCGTTCTACAAGCGTCATCGCGACCTGCGCATCGGCGACTGGATGGTTCAGCCCGGCACTATCGCGCTCGGCATCACCGGCATTCTTGCCGCGGCCCTCGTGGTGCACGGTTTCGGCATGAAGATCACCGGCCGCATGGACGGCGGCGCCGACTTCGAGAAGGTGCGCGGCTGGGACGCGAAGCATCCCGACAAGTCCATCGGCAAGTACGACGAGGCCGACCTTAACAACGACGACAAAAAAGAAGGGAGGTAAGCCCTTATGACTCGTTCAGTCATCGACCCGATTACCCGTATCGAAGGCCATCTCCGCGTCGAGATGGAAGTGACCAACGGCAAGGTTTCCGATGCCTGGGTGTCCGGCGGCTGCTTCCGCGGCATGGAGATGGTCGTCGAGAACCGCACGCCCGAGGATGCTGCCCAGATCGTGCAGCGCATCTGCGGCGTGTGCCCGGTGTCCCACGCCCACTCGTCCGCTATCGCGGCCGAAAAAGCCTACGGCATCAAGATCTCGAACAACGCGCGCATCATCCGCAACCTGCTGGAAGGCGCGCAGTTCCTGCACAGCCATATCCTGTGGTTCTACAACCTGGCTGCCCTCGACTACGTGAACCCGCTGAACGCCCTCAAGGCCGATCCGGCGGACGCTTACGACCTTGCTCAGGCTGCAGGCACCTCCATGAACAGCGACTTCGTCGCGCTCAAGGAGCGTCTGGCGAATTTCGCCGACAACGGCCAGCTGTCCATCTTCTCCGGCAACTGGTTCGACGCGGAGGACGGCACGGCTTACCAGCTGCCGCCCGAGCTCGACCTCATCTGCACGGCTCACTACCTTGAGGCGCTGACGATGCAGGCCAAGGCTTCGCAGATCTCCGCTATCATCGGCGGAAAGATGCCGCACGTCATGACGCTGGTACCGGGCGGCACGGCCTTCGTGCCCACCGATCAGAAGCTTGACGAGTTGAAAGCCCTTGCCGATGAGATTTACGACTGGGTCGAGTCGACCATGATCCCCGACACCCTTGCTATCGCGCCGTACTACATCGATGCGTTGAACTGGGGAAAGGGCTGCGGCCGCTATGTGGCTTGGGGCGTGTTCGAGGGCCCGGGCGACTACGCCAGCTACACCGAGCAGATGGCGAACCGCTACCTGCCCATGGGCGTCATCGACGACAAGCTCAACCTCTCCGACGTGCAGGAGAATCTCATCACCGAGTACATGGGCCGCTCCTGGTACAAGGGCGATGCCACGTACACGTCGCCGTACTTCGTCACCGAGCCGGAGTACACCGAGTACAACGTCGAGGACCGCTACACGTGGGTCAAGTGCCCCGCCTACGACGGCAAGCCCTACGAGGCTGGCGGGCTTTCCCGCGTCTTGGCCGCGTACAAGCGCAACGTGCCGTTCGTGGTCGAGCAGGTTGACGGCCTTCTGGAAGCGCTCGGCGCTCCCGGGCAGATCGGGGTCGCGCAGTCGACGCTCGGCCGCACCGCCGTTCGCCAGATCGAGACGCTCTACATCGCCGGCCTCATGAAGGACTGGGTTGCCGAGCTCATCGAGGCGCTGAAGAGCGGCGACAGCGAGTACTTCCGCGAGCCGTCCACCATCACCGGCGCCGGCACGGGCTTCTGGGAGGCTCCGCGCGGCGCGCTCTACCACTCCGAGAGCATCAAGGACGGCAAGATCGAGGGTTATCAGATCATCATCCCGACGACGTGGAACCTCGCTCCCATCAACGAGAGCGGCGAGCACGGCCCGATGGAGCAGGCGCTTATCGGCAACCCGGTGGGCGACATCGAGAAGCCGATCAACGCGCTGCGCACGGTGCACAGCTTCGACCCCTGCACGGCCTGCGCGGTGCACATCACCGAGCCGGCGACGGGCAAGAGCTTCGAGACCGTCACGAGCCCTTGGGGGGTGAAGTAACATGGCGCACTTGGCACATTACCGCGAAGCGCATCCGATGCCCTTCGTCATCACGCACTGGATCAACCTTGTTGCGATGATCCTCCTGATCATCACGGGCTTCAGCATCCACTTCCCGTTCTGGGGCGGCTTCATGGGCATAGCCCGCGGAGTTCATGTGTTCCTGGGCTTCGTGCTGTTCATCAACTGCATCGTCCGCGTGATCATGGCTTTCTTCGTGAAGTCCGCGCCGGATGGCGGCACCCGCTACCAGGTCACGGACTACAAGACGTGGCTGCCGCAGGCTGACAACCGTCACCAGCTGGGCGCGTGGATTCGCTACTATCTGTTCTTCAAGAAGGATCACCCGCTGGGCGCCAAGCTCGGCGTGCCTCAGAAGATCAGCTACCTGGCCATCCCCATCCTCATCATCGTGATGTTCTACACGGGTCTCGCCCTGTGGGCTCCGACGATGAACTGGGCGTTCTTTGCGGCAGGCACTGATCTGGTGGGCGGCCTCATGTCGATGCGCATCATCCACTACTTCATGATGTACATCTTCATCTGCTTCATGCTCATCCATATCTACCTGGCGAACATCGAGGGCATCTCTCCGACGCTGCTCATGTTCTTCTGGAAAGAGCACGGCGGTCTGGTGTACGACCCCGAGAAGCACACCATCGTGGGCGAGGACGACCTCAAGCACGGCGAAAAGGCGTAAGCTTCCAGCTTCGGCACTGACGAAAGGACCCGGGAAACCGGGTCCTTTCACGTCCGGAGTGGGGCGGGGAATCGCGTGCCAGGGGTGTGTGGAGGGGACGGGGGATTTGACGCACCAGGGGACTTCGTGTGTCAAATCCCCCGTCCCCTCGACACGCGCTCAAGATGAGGGAGGTCCTCGCTAGCCCTGTTCGCGCTCGACGAACCTGACGAAGGCGTCGGCTTGGGCTTCGAGGTAGGGTGCCGAGGATTCCAGCTTGAGGCGCCCCTGCTCGTCGGCCTGCGTGGCGATATGGGGGATGCACAGGCGCGGCTTGTTCATCACGTGCGCGTCGAGGAAGCTCAGCATGCCCACGAGCTGATCTTGAGCATGCGAGGCGCCGCTCATGCCGATGCTCGCGCCGGCCAGCGCGACGGGCTTCTCCGCCAGCACCTGCGCTTCGGTGGCGCTTACGGGGCGCGACAGCCAGTCCAGGAGGTTCTTCAGCGGTCCGGGGATCGCGTGGTTGTACTCGGGGCTGAACAGCCACAAGCCGTCTGTTTCGCGAACGGCCTCGCGCACGCGCGTCACCGCTTCGGGGGCGGGATGCTCGATATCCTGGTTCATGAACGGCACGTCTTCCCAGCGGAGAATGCCGTATCCGACCTCCGGGTGCTTCTCGCGCATCAGGGCTCCGGCCGCTTCGGCCAGTTGCCGGTTATAGCTGTTCTCGCGCAGGGACCCTGCGATTGCCAGCAGCTTCATGACGTCTCCTTCCGCTCGGCTAAAGCCCCCTCATGTGCGGGACTTCCTCGTCTATAATGGCAGACAATCGACGAAGGTACGAAAGGGATAACGAATTGTGACTGAATTGACCGACGAACAGATCGCTCGCGAAGAGAAGTTCCTCGAGGGTATTCCCCGGCTCAACATCGGCGCGCTGTTCCTGCCGCCTATCTGGGGCCCCGCGCACGGCATGTGGGCCGCTATCCTGTTCTATCCCATCTGGCTGTTCGCCGACAACACGTTCTATGCGGCATTCACCGAGCGCACGCCGCTGGCAATAGGCATCGCGTTGATCGTATTGCTCACGCTGACGGTGGGCACGGTGGTGTTCGCCATCCTGGGCCAGCCCTTCGCGGCGCATCGCGCGGCGAGCCTCGGTCAGGACAAGGAGACGTACCTCAAGCGCGAGCGCATCTGGACGATAGCGAGCGTGATCGCAGGGATCGCGATGATCGCGGCGGCGACGTACTACAACTTGGTCATCCGCCCGACGGTGGGGGCGTAAGGTGGGTGCTGCCCGGCGCATCGCGGTGTTCTGCGTTGGCAACAAGCTTATGCTCGACGACGGCGTAGGCCCTGCCGTGTACGAGGAGCTGCTGACGCGATACGATATTCCCGACAACGTGGAGCTGTTCGATTTGGGTTGCCTCTCGCTCAACATGATCGAGCGCGTGCGCGAGTACGACGTTATCATCACGGTGGATGCAGTTGACGGCACCGATGCCGATCCTGGCACGGTGTTTCGCTTCGAGCCCGATGCCATGGCGCGCCATTCGGGGGCAACAGCGTCGCTGCACGATCTCAAGCTGGTCGACCTGTTCGACGCCGCTGCGCTTTTAGGCTACGAAGCCGAGGGCCTGTGCCTGGGAATGCAGGTGGAGAACCCATCGCCTGCCGTGGTCACCGTGGGGCTGACTCCGAAAGTGGATGCGGCGCTGCCCCTGTTGGTCGAGACGGTGGCAGGGGAGCTTGCGCGCCTGGGCTCGCCTTTGCGAGCGCGGGCCTAGATCGATCTGATGCGCTGGAAGACGCGGGACTAAGAGGCCGTCTGCGGCGTGATGAACCGTTCCTCGAAGCTATGCGCCGGAATGGGGCACGAGACGAAGAAACCCTGGATGCTGTCGGCGCCGATGGCGCGCACGGCGTCGAGCTCGGTGGGTTCTTCCACCCCTTCGACCGTCACCTCGATGCCCACGCTATGGCACAGCTCGATGACCGCGTCTATGAACGCGCGGTTGAACGCTTCCCGGTGGATGTCCTTGATGAACAGGCGGTCGATCTTCACGATGTCGGCGGGCGACTGGGCCAGCAGGCCAAGCGACGAGTAACCGGTGCCGAAATCGTCCATGGCGATGCGGATGCCGATGGAGCGCAGACGGTCGAACGTGGCGCGCAGCGCGTCCATGTCGGTGACGAAGTAGCTCTCGGTCATCTCCAGCACGATGGACGCCGGGTCGACCCCGGTGCGCTCGACGAGCTGCTCCACGAACGGCACGAAGTCGGCGTCGAGCAGCTGCAGGTAGGAGATGTTCACGTCCATGATGAAGCCGGGATGCGTTTCCGACCAGCGCTTGCACTGCGTGAACGACTGCTCCAGCACCCAGCGGCCCACCTGGCCGATGAGCCCGTACGACTCCAGCACGGGAATGAACTCCACCGGCGAGAGCTGGCCGTGCTCCTTGGAACTCCAACGTAAAAGCGCTTCCGCTCCGGCGATGTCCATGGTTTCCGCGCATACGAGCGGCTGGTAGTACAGCTCGAAGTTCTTCATATCGTCGAGGACGGAAGACTGCATGTAGTCGCTGATCTCCAGGCGGCGAAGCTTCGTCGCGATCGTCGCGGACGAGAAGAACGTGGAAGTGTTCTTGCCGCGCTGTTTGCTCTCTTCCAACGCGTTCTCCGCGTTGCGCAGCAGATCCTGGGCGCTCTGGGCGTCTTGGCCGATCATCGCGATGCCGGCCGACACCATGCAGAAGAAGCTCAAGTCGTCGATGGTGTGTTGGCGGTTCGCAACCACGTGGATGGCGTGGTAGAGCTCTTCCATGGCGGCGCAGCCGGCGCCGTCCATCACGATAGCGAACACGTCGCCATCGAGGCGGAACATGGACGCTCCTTCGGGGATGAGGCGTTGGGTGGACTGGGCGAACATTCTGAGCACGGTGTTTCCGAAAGCGTGGCCGTTCAGCAGGTTGATGCGAGAAAAGTCATCGAGCCCCAACAGCATGACGCCGCCCTGCGATTCGCAGGCGATGAGCCGATCGATGAGGTTCGTGCATTCGTCGTGCGTGAACAGCCCGGTGACCGAGTCGATTTTACCCTTGCGCTCCAGACAGGTGACCACGCCGGCGAACATCGTCGGCTGGCCGTTCTCGTCGCGCTTCAGAAGTCCGCGACACATCACCCAGATACTTTCTCCCAGGGCGTTCTTCACCTGGTATTCGAGATCGTGGCAGTCGGTTTCCCCTGAGAGCATGCTGTCGATCGAATCATCGAAGCGCTTCCGATCGCGTTCGACGATGAGTTCTCTCCAGAGAGGGATGAGGCCGGGAACGAGGCTGTCCGGCAGGTCGAAGTCGTCGCGCATGTTGTCGGAGACGAGCGCGATATCGCGTTGCATGTCGATGATGTACAGGTAGTCGTCCGTGCTGAACGCTATAGCGTCGTAGAACAGTCGCGCGTCGAGCTCGAACGACTTCAGCGCTTCTTTCGTGTCCAAGAAGTGCGCTCCGTTTCAATGATCCGTTGAGCATGCCTTCTGTATTGTAAACGCAATCGGTGCGTTTTCGAGCGTAAATGCTTATCGAAGAGGGGAAGATTTTCATCGATGGGAAAATGTGCCGGATGGCGGCGCAATGACGAAGGCTTCTCGTTTTGTCCACAGTGCACCGTTGCGCCCGCGCGCCGGCATAACTTGGGGTAACGTACCGGAGGAAACGATTGACGCGAAGGAGCATCCGCTCATGCACATCCACACCATCAGCGCTTACGAGACTTCGGCAGAAGAGTTCTTCAAGCGCCTCGTCGACTGGAAGGTCGACCTCGTGGTGGACACGAGGCTGAAGAACACGAACCAGCTGGCCGGCTTCACGAAGCGTGACGACCTGGCCTATTTCGTCGAGGAGCTCGTCCATGCCCGTTATGTGCACGACAAGCTGTTCGCCCCGGCGCCCACCATGATGGAGCGCTATATCCACGGCAACATCGGGTGGGACGCCTACGCCGATGCCTACCGCGAGGACATGCGCGAGCGTGAGGCCGTGCCGCAGTTCTTCGACCGTTACGGGGACTGCGAGTCCGTGGCGCTGGTGGGAACCGCCACGCGCTCTCGCCGCTCCCATGTAGAAGTGCTCGCCGAGATGTTGGAGGAGTTCCAGAAGGAGTAGGGAGGCAACTCCCCCGTCATCCTGAGCGAGCGCAAGCATTCGACAGTCCGGTGTACTGTCGAACTCCCGAGCACGCGAAGCGAGCGCAGGGAGGCACCGCGAAGCGGGAACGCGAAGGGTACCGTGCGGCGTTAGCTGTTAGCGTTACGGCTGTCGCCACGCGGGATCCTTCGACTGAGCGCCTGCGGCGCTCCGCTCAGGATGACAAAGGGAATGAGCGTCATCCCTTGAAAAACTAGCGATTGTTAGTTAATATACTAGCAGTCGCTAGTTTTGTAGAGGAGAGACCATGCGGGGGAAGGACACGAAGGAACGCATCGTCGAGGAGGCGTTCGCGTTGTTCGCATCGCGCGGCTTCCATGCGGTGTCGGTGCGCGACATCGCGGCGGCCGTCGGCATCAAGGACGCGTCGCTGTACAACCATTTTTCCGGCAAGCAGGCCATATTCGACGCCATCGTGCGCGATGCGCTGGAGCGGACGCGTCGGTTCTTCGGAGAGCGCAGCATCCTGTTCGACGTCTCCGACGACGCGACGCCGTACGAGGAGATGAACGCCGAGCGCATACACGAGATGGTGCTGCCGTCGTTTCGCTACTTCTTCGAGGATCCGTACATGGTGCGCCTGCGCCATTTGCTGGTGATCAGCCAGTTCGAGAGCGAGGAGGCGGGGCGCGTCTACCGCCTCGTGTTCGTCGAGCAGCCCATGGCGCTGCAGCGCACCATCTTCGAGCATCTCATGGCGACGGGCGAGTTCGTCCGCGACGACGCCGCGCAGATGGCCGTCGAACTGCAGGGCGTCCCGTTCATGCTCATGCATGCGGGTCTGACATGGGAGGAAGCCGAACCGCGGCTCGCCGCCCACGTCGAGCGGTTCGCGCGGGCGCATACGGCGGCGGGGCGGGGCATTCGAGGAGGGGAGCGGGCATGAGCACGGTGGTTGTGTATTCGTCGCAGACGGGGTTCACGAAGCGCTACGCGGAGTGGCTTGCGGAGGAGCTGGGGTGCCAGGCGGTGTCGCTCGGCGACGAGCCGCGGTTCGACGCAAGCGGTTTCGACGTGGTGGTGCTGGGCGGATGGCTTCATGCGGGAGGGCTCGCGGGCAAGAAGTGGCTTGCGCGCGCCCGTGAGAAGCATCTGCAGACGCGGTTCGTCGTGTTCGCAGTGGGCGCGACGCCCGTGGAATGGACCGACATGGTGGAAGAGGCGCTTGCCAAGGAGCTGCCGTCGCCGGAGTTCGACGACGTGGAGCGCTTCTACCTGCGCGGCGGGTTCGCCTACGAGCGCCTGGGCTTGCCGGACAAGCTGGCCATGAAGCTGTTCTTCAAGATGCAGGAGAAAAACGCCGCCGCCGACCCGCGCACCGCCGAGATGCTCGAGGGCATGCGCGGCGGCTTCGACGGCACCGACCGCGCCGCCATCGCGCCGGTCGCGGCGCGCGTCCGCGCGCTTGACGCCGCCGCGGTGCCGGCGGGAAGCGCGGAGCGCGCATGAACGCGGCGCGCCGCATCGTGCGCGTCATCTGCGTGTTCAACGGGGTGTGCGCGGTGGTGTGCGGCGGCTTCATGATGGCGGGCGCTGCGGGCATCCTGCCGCCCGCGTTCGGCGAGCTCTTCGGCTTCTTCGACCTCATGGTGCCCTTGATTCAGCGGATGCCGCTGCCTGCGTATATGACGGCCGATCTGTTCTGGCCGGGGCTTGCCCTTGCGCTCGTGAACGGGGTGGCAAACCTCGTGGCCGCTGTGCTGTTCGCGCGCAGCGATGGGCGCGCGCGTTCGTGGGCGCTGCTGGCCGGCGCGCTGCTCATCGTCTGGTGCGTGTTCGAGCTCGTGTACCTGCCGAATCCGGTCTCGGTGATCTACCTGGTGATCGGCCTCGTGCAGACGGCATGCGCGGTGGTGATGCGTCCCGCGCGCTAGCGGCGCGCGGGTTCGTGCCGCATGAGGCCGTGGGCCGTGCAGTACGTGTAGAGCTTCGCGCCGGCGAGGCGGGGCAGGCGCGCTTCGGCGCCCTGCTCGGGGTAGAGTTTTTCGACGGCCATGCGGTCGAAGCCCACGACGGCGACGAAGCCGAGGTGGTGCTGCTTGTTCATCTCGTGGTCGAAGGTGACGTACCAGTCGCCCTCGATCGGCTCGACGTGCACGGCGTGCGCCTCGTCGGCTGGCAAGGCGACGAGCGGGGGCAGCTTCCTGCCGCAGCAGGACACTTC
Source organism: Eggerthella sp. BIOML-A4 (assembly GCF_009875575.1). Lineage (NCBI taxonomy): Bacteria > Bacillati > Actinomycetota > Coriobacteriia > Eggerthellales > Eggerthellaceae > Eggerthella > Eggerthella sp. BIOML-A4. The sequence goes on from NZ_WWRX01000003.1 coordinate 140,126, forward strand.
GGCGTCGCCGGTGGTGACGATCACGTTGCCGCAGGCGGGGCAGACGCGGAATGCGGTGCGTTTCATGGTTCCTCCCGTTCGGGCATCGACGGCCAGGCGGCCGTCGAGCAGCGTTTCCACGGGAGTTCCCAAGCGTTCGGACAGGCCGGGCAAAAGCTCGACGTCGGGGCAGCCGCCTCCGCGCTCCCACTTGGACACGGCCTTGTCGGTGACGCCGAGCGCGTCGGCGAGCTGGCGCTGGGTGAGCCCGCGCTCCTCGCGAAGCGCGCGGATGAGCGTGCCGGTGTTTCTGGCGTCCATGGCGTTCCTCCCTGGTTTTTCGGACGGCGTTCACGATACGCGCGCGCCGCGGCCGGCGCAATGAACGCTCCGTAGAGTCGCGTCTCCCGGCGTAGCGGGGGCCTCTGGCAGCCCGTCAACGCCGGAGCGCCTCGGCTTGCTTCACGCGTTCGACGAGCACGTCCTTCACGTTCTCGCGCGGGACGGCCAGCGACACCGCAAGCTCGTCGCACAGCAGGCCTTCCGCCAGGTCGAAGTACTTCTTGTCCGTGGCGGTGATGCGGCGGCCCGAATCGACGCGCCGCACGCTGCGCTCGTGGACGGACTTCATGATGGGAATCAGATCCTCGGGCGCGAACGTCCTGAGGCGCTTGTCGTATTCTTCCTTCATGCGGCGCTCCAGCAGGGTGGGCGTGGGCGCGTCGGGCTTGAGGGCGTTCTCGTCGATGGTGTCGGCGTCCACGATGGAGTCTATCAGGGCGAGCGCCTTGCGTTTCGACATGACCGGGCGCAGGTTGTCGGGCGTGGCCTCGTCCACGGCAACGAACAGCTTGAGCGAGTTCTCGAACAGCGCGCGCAGCTCGAGGTAGTCCTTGCCTTCGAAGTAGTTCTCGCGCAGGGCGGCAACTTCGCAGACATGATGACGGTAGACGACCGTATCTCCGCATGCGTACATGGCAACCTCCGATGATGGGTGGGAACGGTAGGCGCGGTTCAGTCGCGTCGCGGTGACGTCGCAGAATCAGCGCTTTCATTGTACCACTTCGCGGGAAGCGTGCGCGCATCCCGCCTCGGCGAGCGGCGAAGCTCTTCGTTACCGCGAGGTGCCTAGGGCACGATATTGTGCCTACTTTCGGTTGTGCTGCGCTACGGGTATCGTTCTTCTTGTTTGAAACGGAAGCGGCAGGAAAGTCGCGCGAAGCAAAGGAGCAAGACGTGGAGAAAACCGCATGCACGCAGGTGGAGCTAGAGACCGGGTTGGTGGACGTGTACGATTTCGGAAACGTGAAGCTGCACGCGTACCGCACGGGCGACCCGATCGACGACGAGGTGTTCGTGGTCGAGAAGGATGGACGGGGCTTCGTCATCGAGTACCCGTGCTTTTTCGACAGCATACGCGCGCTTGAGGAGTACGTAGCGCGGCTCGGCATCGCAATCGAAGGCATCGTGGCCGCCTACCACATGGCTGGGGCTAGTTTCCTGGGCGGCACGCCGGTATACGCTACGAAGGAGGCTGACGCGTACGGTCATGTCGGCGGCGGCCGGGCGCTCATCGACGGCTTCGCCGAAGCTTTCGGCGAAGCGTTCGACGCTTCCATCGCCACGGTGACGAACGTCATCGAAAGTGACGAGTTCGAGCTTGCGGGCGTGCACCTGCGCATCGTACGCAACGCGGAGGCTTTCGACCTCGAGCTGCCCGACCTCAACGTCGCGTACACGCACATGCTGGGGCACGACTGCCACTCCATCGTGGCGGGCGCAGGACATGCAGACGCGCTGATCGCCCAGCTGGAAGGTTACCTCGATCGAGGATTCGACCTTGTCCTGACCTCGCATTACACGCCCGAGGACCTCAAGGACGTGCAGGCGAAGATCGACTATCTGCGCGAACTCAAGGACGTCGCGGCGGTATGCGCATCGGCCGAGGAGTTCAAGGAAGCCGTTCGCAAGCGCAATCCGGGGTACGCGGGCGACAACTACCTCGAGATGACGAGCGGGTTCTTCTTCGCCTAGGCTATTTTCGCGTCTGCGCTGCGCGTTGCTGGTAATCGACGCCCCATGTCCGCATGGCGTCGATGACGGGTCGCAGGCTGGCGCCCGCCTCCGTGAGAGAGTACTCCACGCGGGGCGGCACTTCGGGGTAGACCCGGCGCTCGACCAGGCCGCGCTCCTCCATCTCGCGCAGGTTGCTGGTAAGCACCTTCTGCGAGATGGAGCCGAGCGAGCGCTTCAGCTCGCCGAAGCGCTTCGTGCCGTCCAGTAGATCGCGCATGATGAGCAGCCGCCATTTGCTGCCGATGAGCTGGGCGGTGGTTTCGACGGGGCAGGCGGGCAGCTCGGCGGGATCGCAGGCCACGGTTCGGCTCCTTCCTTGCGAAATACTTTGATATCCAAGTATAATGCTCGCATCGACGGAAGGAAAGGGGTGCGGATGGACGATCTGGTGAACCAGCTGTCGAGAACGCTCGCACAGGCGAACCGCTTCATTGCGATCAAGCTGAAGGAACGCGGCCTCGACGGCATTGCGCCGTCGCACGGCGACATCCTCATGCAGTTGTTCGCCTGCGGCGAGCAACCCATGCAGGAGCTGGCGCGCGCCATCGGGCGCGATCCGTCCACGGTGACGGCGCTCGTGAAGAAGCTCGCCGCCGCTGGATACGTACGCACCGAGAAAGGCGTGGAGGATCGTCGCGCCACCATCGTGTCGCTGACCGAGCGGGGTCGTGGGCTGCGCGGGGAGTTCGAAGCGGTGTCGAAGGAGCTGAGCGTGGTGCAGGGGCTCGGCATCGACCCTACGGATATGGAAACGGCGCGCAGGGTCCTGGGCACCGTGCGCGACAATTTCGAACACGCTTTGAAAAAGGAGGACGGACATGGACGAGGCGCTTGAGCTCGAGGACATCGATGCGGCGTACTGCCTGCTGTTTCTGCGCGAGGTGCGCGATGCGGCGTTCGCCACGGTGGACGAGGAGGGCCTGCCCGCGGTGCGCGTCATCGACGTGATGATGGTGGAGGACGGGCGTCTGTACTTCGTGGCCGCCCGCGGCAAGGCGTTCTGCGCCGACATCATGCGCACGCGCTACGTGGCCATCGTGGGGCAGTCGCAGGATTTCCGCACCTGCCGGCTGCGCGGGGCGGTGGAGCGTCCCGACGACGAGGCCGAACGGCATCGCCTGATCGACCGCATCTTCGAGCTGAACCCCTCCATGCGCGAGCTGTACCCGGGCGATTCCCGCTACGTGCTGGAACCGTTCTACCTGCAGGATGCGCAAGGCGAGTACTTCGATCTCAGCGGCAAGCCCATCGTGCGCGTGCCGTTCGCCTTGGGATCGCTGCGCGCAGCCGTCGAAGGGTTCGTCATCACGGACCGCTGCCAGGAATGCGGCGCTTGCGCCGACGCGTGTCCCGAAGCCTGCATCGAGGAGGGGCCGCCGTATGCCATCGTCCAGGAGCATTGCCTGCGCTGCGGGCTGTGCCGGGAGACGTGCTCCTTCGGTGCGATCGACCGCCGTTCGTGACGGAGCTCGACGAGCCGACACGCTCGTCTTGGTTGCGAAGGAATGCCCGGTTTGGACGCAACATGCCTCCCATGCCAATTTGGCCGTCCGAATTCGTGTCGTCGGAACCGCAGGGTTTTCCGCCATCTGGGCTTATGGAGGCGATCACGCAATCCCCCAGGCGGAAGCGCGCTCGGAATTTGTCATGGGGTGCGATTTGCGCACAAACGCCGAAGCGGCGCTCGTGGGAACGGGAGCCCGGCTCCGACCAGCTACGGGTAGCGGCTGACGCGCTGCCGCTCGGAACGGCCGATTCTGCGGAGAAAGCGTCCGCTTCGGGCGGCAGCGCGCTCCCGCGGGCCGCGGCCTCTGCGGCAGCGCGGCAGCGCCGACGCGTTATGCGAACAGCGCGGCCGCCTTCTCCATGCGCTCGGCTATCGGCACGCCGAAGGGGCAGCGCGGCTCGCAGGCGGCGCAGGCCGTGCAATCGTCGGCGGTCGCGTTAAGTGCTCGGTAGTGCTCGCGGATCGAGGCGGGCATCTCGTCCTGCATGACAGCCAGGTCGTAGAACTTGTTGACGGCGGCGATATCGATTCCGGCCGTGCAGGGCGCGCAGTGGCCGCAGTAGGTGCACTGGCCGAAGTAGGCGTGCTTCGGCGCTCCCGCCAGCACGCTCGCGTAGTCCTTCTGCGCTTCGGCCGCCGTTTCGTAGGCCACGGCATCGTCGACGTGCGCCGGCTCGTCGAAGCCTGCCAGGATGCTGGCCGCAGCGGGGCGGGTGAGCGCGTAATGGATGCACTGCACGGGCGTCATCGCCACGCCGAACGGAGACGCCTCGGTGCTGAACAGGCGTCCGCCGGCATACCCCTTCATCACCGTGAGCCCCACGCCCTCGCGTTCGCACAGCGCGTACAGCTCGGCGCGGGCGGGATCCATGCCCTCGAGCGCGTCGTCGTAGGCGAAGGTGAACGCGTCGTCGAGGCTGGCCGTGGCCGGCAGGAGGTCGAAGGCGGGGTTCACGCTGAACATGACGGCCTCGATCTCGCCGGACAGCGCGGCTCTCTTCGCCACCTCGGGCGCGTGGGTGGACAGCCCGATATGCCCGATGACGCCGGCGGCTTTGAGCGCGCGCACGTATTCGATGAACTCCCCGGCCATGATGCCCTCGTACTCGTCGACGTCGTCGACGTAGTGGATCATGCCCAGCTCCACGTGGTCGGTGCCGAGGCGCGCGAGCAGGTCCTCGAACGCGGGACGCACGAGATCCATGTCGCGCGTGCGCACGTACTGGCCGTCTTGCCAGGTGGAGCCGATGTGGCCCTGGATGATCCAGCGGTCGCGCGTGCCGGCCAGCGCAGCTCCGAGGTTGCTGCGCACCTCGGGTCCCGCCATCCAGCAGTCGAGGATGTTGATGCCCGCCTCCTCGCAGCGCTCGACCACGGCGCGCACCTCGGCGGCCGATTTCTTTTCCATCCATTCGGCTCCGAAGCCGATCTCGCTGACTTCGAGCCCCGTCCTGCCCAGTTCGCGGTAGCGCATACAAACCCCTCTCGCGATAGTCCTTCGCGTTCGCATGCAGCACGCTTCCGTACTGCTTCTTGGAGCGAACTCTAATCCAAGTTTTTTCTTCTTACGCCTTCCCGCAGCTGGGGCAGAGGTCGCAGAGGAAACATGTCGCGCACTTCGGGTTGCGGGCGATGCACGTTTCGCGGCCGAACAGCACCCATTGGTGGTTGATGGGACCCCAGTATTCGCGCGGGTACAGCTTGAGCAGGGCGGCCTCGGTCTTCGCTGGCGTGTCGGCCGAGGGGCCGGCGAACTTCAACCGATGCGCGATGCGGAACACGTGCGTGTCCACCGCGATGCCTTCCACGATGCCGAACGCCTCGTTGAGCACGACGTTCGCCGTCTTGCGCCCCACGCCCGGCAGCTTCTGCAGCTCGTCTATGTCGCGCGGGATCTCGCCGCCGTAGTCGGCCACTACCATCTGAGCGCACTTGATGACGTTCGCCGCCTTCGTATGGAAGAAGCCGATGGTGCGGATGATGCCTTCAACGTCGCGGACGTCGGCCGCTGCGAGGTCCGCGGGCGTGGGGTAGCGCTCCCACAGCGCGGGCGTGACCTTGTTCACGCCTTTGTCGGTGGTTTGGGCGCTCAGCAGCACGGCGATGGTCAAGCGGAACGGGTCGCCCCAGTAGTGCAGCGCGCACTCGGCGGCGGGGTAATGCTCGTTCATGCGCTCCGCCACCGCGAGGGCGCGCTGGCGTTTGGCGGTCATGGTCTCGCGTGGCATAGGATCTCCTCGGGATGCGGTTTTAGCGAAACTCCTCCCAGTATAATGAAGTTCTTCGTCCGTGTCCCGCTTTCGAGGACGGCGAACGGCGGATGCGCGCCGCGATTGCCGTTCGCCGTCCGATTGCTGGTACCGCTCTTGCCGTCGGCGTCGTGGGGCTAGCCCTCGTGCACGATGCGGCCGTCGGAGATCGTGTAGCGCACGGTGCTGTCGGAGATCTTCTTCGGGTCGCAGGTCAGGATGTTCTGGTCGAGCACCGCGAGGTCGGCCTTCTTCCCGACCTCGATGGTTCCCACGAGGTCCTCCATGAAGTTCTCGAACGCGACGTTCTTCGTGTAGGCTTCCAGGGCCTGGTACGGCGTGATGGCTTGCTCGGGCCAGCGATGCATATCGGTGTCCTCTTCGCCGGGATAGGGGCTGTTGCGCGTGACGGCGACCTCGATCTCCTCCAGGGGCGCGAACGGGGTGACCGGGCCGTCGCTGGCGCCGCTCACGATGCAGCCGGCTTCCAGCATGTTCTTGACCGGGTACATGGCCATCGCGCGCTCTTCTCCGATGTAGGCGATCTCGAGCTCGCACAGCGGGTCGCGGTACATCCACAGGAACTGCAGCGCGCTGATGACCCCGAGGTCGGCGATCCTCTTGATGTCCTCGTCGGCCACGGCGCACACATGGGTCATGGTGTAGCGGCGGTCGGCGCGCTCGCCGTTCTCCTTGATCGCGTTCTCGAAGGCGTTCAGCGTGTTGCGGACGGCGCCGTCGCCGATGGCGTGGACGTGCACCTGCACGCCCGCCTTGTCGAGGGCGGCCACCATGGCGTCGAACTCCTGCTGATCCCATTCGGATTCGCCGTACCAGTCCGATCCCTTGCCGGCGGCTTCGTTGTACGGTTCCAGCATGACGGCGCTGCCGCCTTCGGTGACGCCGTCAGAGAACATCTTCGCGGTGCCGGTGGATATCATCTCGCTGTCGTAGCGTGCAAGGCCCTTCACCGTTTTGACCGCTTCGCTCGGATCGGTGCCGGGGATGATGGTGGGCAGGATCCTCATGCGCAGGTTGAGTTCGCCGGCCTTTTCCAGCTCGGAGAAGAAGCGCGCGTCCACGGCGGAGAGGTTCGTGATGCCGGTCAGGCCGAAGCGCGACGCGTCCTCCTGGTACTTCGCGATGGCCTGCTCGTACTCTTCGTCGGTGTGCTCGGACACGACGAGGGCGGACACTTCGGTGGCGGCGCCGTCGATGAGGTATCCGGTGGGTTCTCCGTTCTCGTCTCTGGTGATGATGCCGCCGAGCGGGTCGGGCGTGTCGCGCGTGATGTTCGCCATCTCGAGCGCCTTGCTGTTGACCCAGGCGGAGTGGTGCGAGACGTCCAAAAGCAGGATGGGCTTGTCGGGGCAGATCTCGTCGAGCAGCTTCTTGTTCGGCCCGGGGTTGCTGCCGTCCTCCAGCTGGAACGCGTTCACCATGAACGGGTTGCCCGTGTACGCCTCGCGTTCGGGATGCGCCGCGACGAAGTCGGAGATGATCTTCACGTACTCGTCGACGGTGGTCGCGTCGCCGAGGTATATGTCGTAGAGCTTGGTGACCCAGTCTCCCGGGGCGTGGATGTGGCCGTCCATGAAGCCGGGCACCACCATGCCGCCTTCGAGGTCGATCACCTTCGTGCCGCTTCCCGCGAAGGCCTCGAGCCCCGCCTCGTCGCCGACGTAGACGATCTCGTTGCCGTCGACGGCCAAGGCTTCGGCGACGTCGTTCTCGGACGTCATGGTTTGGATCGTGCCGCCGCGAAACGCGAGGGTGGCCGTTTTCTGCTGGGCGCCGGCGCCTCCCTCCGCCTCGTCCGTTTGCGCTTCGCTGTTTTCGCTTCCGCAGCCCGAAAGCGCCGGCAAGATGAAGAGCGTGGCCGCTCCCGTCGCGCCGATTTTGACGAACTTCCTGCGGGACAACGTGTTCGATGGTTGGTTCGTGTCCATGGCGTGCTGCTCCCTTCCTCGTGCGGCGGGTCGTGTCGACCGCGTTCCAGCCGCTTCCTGACGCAGGTATACAGGCGGATTCGCCCTGTCCGGAAGTCCTATTTGCGTTTATACGAGGCGAACGGCTCCTATACCCGAAATAACCCCGGGTTGGTATTGCGCTTCGAGCGGCGGAGCCGTACCCTGGCGAGCTTAGGGGAGTCTTCGCCAGCGCGAATGACGGAGGGTGGTTCCGATGACGTATCCGGTATTCCTGTACAACATGCTCCTTGCGGCGACGTACGTTGTTCTTGCGGTCGTGTTCTTCTGGCTGCACCGTTCGCGGTCCAGCCGTCTGGCGTGGTGGCTCATGATCCTGTTCGCCTGCTCGTTCGTGGATAACGGAACTTATTTCATGAAAGAAGTGTTCACGGCGCTAGGCCATCCCGATCCTCTGTTCGCGACGTTCTACCAGGCTGCGGAAGCCCTGTTCATAGCCTGCTACCCCTTCATCATCCGCATGATCAGCGGTTGCTTTTACGATGATATGCCGTCGAAGCGATCGATGGTCGTGCTCGGCGCGGCTTGCGCCGTCGCGACGGCGCTCGGCGTCGCGCCCGTCGTGCCTTACTCGGTGTTCGGCACGGTGTACCCCCTTCTGTACGCGTGGGTGTTCCTGCGGCTGATTCCCAAGATGGACGGCGTTTGGCCGAAGGCGGTGGTCGTCTCGCTGGTGGTGCTGCACGTGGTCGACGCGGCATGTCGCGTGCTGGGGGTGGAGGCCGTCCTGTTCTGGGAGAACCGCGACCTTCTGGTGGAAACGTGCTGGGCGATCTACGTCGGATGCGCCGTCTATATCGCGTGGACGCTGCTGCACACGGTGGAACAGCCGTACCTGCCGAACGTCGACATGTCGTTCCGGCGTTTCCTCGACGCTTACGGTCTGAGCGGCCGCGAGGGCGAGATCGTGAAGCTGCTCATGGAGGGCGAGACGAACCAGGGCATCTGCAACAAGCTGTACATCGCGGCGGGCACGGTGAAGGCGCACAACCACAGCATTTACAAGAAGCTGGGGATAGAGAACCGCTCGCAGGTTTTGCTCAAGTACACCGATTATCTGGAGCGTAGCGCCCAGGAAGCGCGATTGTTCTGCTGAGCGCTGGCGGTTCCCCGTCCCCTTGTGGTTTCTCCTTCATGGTGCGCTGTCGGGCGTCGCGCGAGAGCTTATCGGATGGTAGAATCGGCAGCGCCGTCCGCGCGTGCGCGCAGACGGCGACCAGAAACCTTGCATAAAGCCGCCGATCGCGGCTTTTCGTGCTGTTCGCATACGGAAGAGGACGCGCCATGCTCATCGATTCATTGACGTTCACCCTGGAGAAATCGGGCTGCCTCGACGCGTTCTGGGGCAAGCTGGACGCGGGCGAGGACGGCACGCTGGGCGTGGCCTCGTCGGCGCGTCCGTTCCTCGTGGCGGCGCGGTTCGCGCACAAGCCGCAGCCGACGCTCGTCGTGGTGGCGGGCGAGGACGCGGCCGTGGCGTTCTCGCGCAGCCTGGCGGCCTACCTGGGCGACGAGCGCGTCATGCGCTTTCCCGAGCGCAGCGACTACCCCTTCGTGCCGAAGCCCAGCGACCCTGCGCAGGTTGCACGGCGCATGGAGGCCGTGCACGCGCTGGCCAGCGGCCGCGAGGTCGTGGTGGTGGCCAGCGCCCGCGCGCTCGTGCGCGCGCTGCCGCCGGCGGGCTCCGACGTGCACGTGCCGGTGGCGCTTTCGGTGGGCCGCGAGCTGGCGGCCATGCCCGGCGCCCAGGCGGCGAGCGTCACGGAGTTCGAGGACTTTGCCCATGCGCTGGAGGAGCGCGGCTACCGGAACACCGGCGAGCTGGACGGCCCCGGCACCTTCGCCGTGCGCGGCGGCACGATCGACGTGTTCCCCGGCAACCTCGTGTACCCGGTGCGGCTGGACTTCTTCGGCGACGAGCTGGAGGAGATCCGCCGCATCGTGCCCACCACCGGGCAGACCATCCAGGCGCTGCCGGATGTGAGCATCTACCCCGTGGTGGAGTTCTCGTGCTCCAAGCGGGGGCTCGCCCGCGCGCGCCAGAAGCTGGAGCGACCGGCCGCGACGAACCCCGTGCTGCGCGACGTGCTGGAGAAGCTGGACGGCGGCCTGCGCTTCGACGGTTCCGACATGCTGCTGCCGTACCTGTACGCGACCACGTCCACGTTGGGCGATTACGTGCGCCCCGGCGCGCTGAGCGTGCTTTTGGAGCCGCGCTCGCTGTTCGACGACATGAGCCACGCCTACGACGACGCGGCGGGACGCGCGAAGGGGTCGAGCATCCCCGTGGACGGGCTGTACGCCGAGCCCGGCTCCGTGAGCTTCGGCGAGGGGCAGCGCGCAACCTACGTGTCCATCATGCGCGTGGGCGGGCACGTGGACGACGAGCTGCCGGTGAAGCGCGTGGAGGTGGCGGGGCATCCCGACAAGCTGTTCGGTCGGCTGCGCAGCCTCGTGGACACCGACTACACGGTGGTGTTCAGCGCGTCGAACTTCCGTGCGCGCCAGGACATGAAGCTGGCTTTCGTCGACCACGGTCTGCCGATCCAAGAGACGCTGGACGCGGAAGAGGACGCCGACGAACTGGAAGGTATCGCCAAGCGCCGTCTGCGGCGGGGCGTGGTGAACGTGGTGGACGTGGACGTCCCCCTGGGCATGATCATCCCGAAGGCGAAGCTGGCCATCGTGAGCCTGGCGGACACGCAGGGGGCGTCCTCGTCGCGGCCGTCGCGCCACGTGGACATCACCGAGATCACCTTCCCCTACCAGCCGGGCGACTACGTGGTGCACGCCGCGCACGGCGTGGCCTACTTCAAGGAGCTGGTCCGCCGCGACGTGGACGGCACCGCGCGCGACTACTTGCTGCTGGAGTACTCCGAGGGCGACAAGCTGTACGTGCCGGTGGAGCAGCTCGACCGCGTGACGCGCTACGTGGGGCCGGAGGGCGCGAGCCCGCGCCTCACGCGCCTGAACACGGCCGACTGGTCGCGAGCGCTGGCCAAGGCGCGCAAGGCCACGAAGAAGCTGGCGTTCGACCTGGTGGACGTGTACGCGCGCCGCGCGTCCGTGCAAGGCTATCGCTTCGGGCCCGACACCGCGGCCCAACGCGAGATGGAGGAGGCGTTCCCCTACCAGGAGACGCCCGACCAGCTGGCCGCCATCGCGGACGTGAAGGCCGACATGCAGTCGGCGAAGCCCATGGACCGCCTCGTCTGCGGCGACGTGGGCTTCGGCAAGACCGAGGTGGCCCTGCGCGCCGCGTTCAAGGCGACGCAGGACTCCAAGCAGGTGATGGTGCTGTGCCCCACCACCATCCTCGCGCAGCAGCACTACACCAACTTCAAGGAGCGCTGCGAGCCGTTCGGCGTGCGCGTGGAGGTGCTCTCGCGCTTCCGCACGCCCGCGCAGCAGGCCGCCGCCCTCAAGGGCTTCCAGGAAGGTGACGTGGACGTGCTGGTGGGCACGCACCGTTTGCTGTCGCGCGATGTGAACCCTCACGATCTGGGGCTGGTCATCATCGACGAGGAGCAGCGCTTCGGCGTGGGCCACAAGGAGCAGATGAAGAACCTGCGCGAGTCCATCGACGTGCTCACGCTGTCGGCCACGCCCATCCCTCGCACCATGCAGATGTCGCTGTCGGGCGTGCGCGACATGAGCCTCATCCTCACGCCGCCCGACGAGCGCCGTCCCGTGGAAGTGCACGTGGGCGAGTGGGATCCCGACGTGGTGAGCGGCGCTATCAGGCGCGAGCTGGCGCGCGGCGGCCAGGTGTACTACGTGTCGAACCGCGTGCGCTCCATGGAGGAGGCGGTGCGGCGCGTCACCGCGGCCGCGGGCGAGGCGCGCGTGGGCGTGGCGCACGGGCAGATGTCGAAGGAGCAGCTGGAGCGCGTGATGGAGGACTTCAGCGCCGGCGAGCTGGACGTGCTGGTGGCCACCACCATCATCGAGAGCGGCATCGACAACCCGCACACGAACACGCTCATCATCGAGGACTCGCAGCGCTACGGATTGGCGCAGATGTACCAGCTGAAGGGCCGCGTGGGCCGCTCGTGCACGCAGGCGTACGCCTACTTCATGTTCCCCGAGCACATGGAGCTCACCGAGGAGGCGGCCGCGCGCCTGACCGCGCTGAACGAGCACACCGACCTCGGCAGCGGCATGCGCATCGCCATGCGCGATTTGGAGATCCGCGGCGCGGGCAGCCTGCTGGGCGCCGAGCAGTCGGGCAACATGTCCGCAGTGGGCTTCGACCTGTTCGCGCAGATGCTGAACCAGGCCGTGAGCGCCACGCGCGAAGGCGACCTCAAGGCCATGGACGCGCTGCCGCCCGCGCTCAGCGATATCACGGTGAACGTGCCGGGGCACACCTACCTGCCCGAAGAGTACGTGCCGGACGCCGACGAACGCGTGCTGTGGTATCGCAGGATAGCCTCGGCCGCCACCGAGCAGGCCGTGGAGGACGTGCGTGCCGACTTGGCCGACAAGCGCCCCGACATGCCGCAGGCGGCGAAGAACCTGTTGGAGAAAGCGCGCATCAAGGCCTACGCCAACGAGCACCATATCAAGACCGTGTCGGTGACGGCGGGCAAGCTGGTGGTGGAGCCCGTCGACGTGCCCCGCGACAAGATGACGGGCCTGCGCCGCGCCGGCGGGCGCTACCTGGCCGACAAGCGCAAGCTGTCGCTGCCGCTGCGCTACTTCAAGCTGGACGAAGGCGACAACCTCCTGGCCCCCGTAGCCGAGTTCCTAGAAGAGCTGGCGAAATGAGGGAAGGGATCGCTGAGGGCGCGGCGGTGTTTCGGCGGCGGCATCTGAAGGGCGTCGTGTGCGCGCTCGTGGGCGCGGGGCTGTGGGGCTTCTCAGGCGCGTGCGCCCAGTTCCTGCTGGCGAACTACGACATAACGCCCTCGTTCATCACGGCCGTGCGCATGCTGGGTGCCGGGGCGGTGTTCCTCCTAGTGCTGCTCGTGCGCAACCGCGCGCAGCTTGCGGCTATGCTGGGCGACCGGCGCACGCTCGGTCAGCTGGCCGTGTTCGGCGGCGTGGGGCTGTTCCTGTGCCAGATCACGTACACCATCGTGATCGGCTACACGAACGCGGGCACCGCAACCGTGCTGCAAACCACCGGCATCGCCTTCGTCATGCTGTTCACCTGCGTGCTCACTCGACGGATGCCGCGGGGGCGCGAGGTGACTGGGCTTGCGGCCGCCGTCATCGCCACCTGGCTCATCGCCACGCAAGGTGACCCCAGCGCGCTGTACCTGCCGCCCATGGGCCTAGCGTGGGGTATCGCGAACGGGCTGTCGGTGGCGTTCTACATCATGTATCCGAAGAAGCTGTTCGCCCGTTGGGGAAGCTTCGCGGTCACGGGCATCGGCATGTTCATCGGCGGTATCGTGGCCGCAGCGGTGTACTTCGGCGGCGTGGCGCTTGGCGAGCCGCTCGCGCTGCCGGCGCTCGATGCTGCAGGCGCGGCCGTGTTCGCAGCGTTCGTGCTAGTGGGCACGTTCGCGGCGTTCGCGCTGTACCTACACGGCGTGTCGGTGGTGGGGTCGGTGCAGGGAAGCCTGCTGGGCGCTGTCGAGCCGGTCAGCGCCACGCTGTTCGCCACGCTGTGGCTAGGCACCGCGTTCACCGGCGCCGACCTGGCGGGGTGCGCGCTCATGATCGCGATGATTTTCCTGGTGACAGGGGAGAAGCCGAACGTCCGGCAAGACGGCGCGCAGGCGACCGAAGAGAGTCACTCAGCGAAGTCGTAGTGCTTTCGGTAGTACACGTACGAGGCGACGATGCTCGCGCCGGCTGCCGCCAAGAGGATGGCCACCATGGCGGGCATGACCAGGTTCATGGGCAGTGCGAGCCCGGCTACGACGGTCAGCACGCCCGAGGCGATCATCGCGTACCCGCCGAAACGCTGCGATTTGCGCCACACCTCGTCGTTGCTCAGGCTCCAGGGCGTGCGAAGGCCGAAGGCTTCGTTTCGATCGGATTTCGGCATGATGTTGCCGCAGATGACGAAGGCGATGCCCGCGACGAGGGCGGCGCCTCTTCCCACGTTGAGGTCGAGTGCTGCGAACGGCGAGCCGCTGCTGGAGAGCCCGTCCGCGAATACGAACAGCGAGAACACCGCCATCAGGGCCAAGAGCACGACATCGGCCTTCAAGAGCTTGTCGCCGTCGTGCGCGTCGCTTCGCTTCGCGATGAACGGAAGCCCCAGGCCGAACGCGAGCGCCAGCGCGGGAAACCATAGATGCTCGTACTTGCTTCCGATGCGGTCCGCCTCGCCGCTCGCGCCGAAATGCACGGCGACCTGGTCGGGCGCGAGCACGAGAAACGCCGCGTCCACGACGAGGTTGAGGACGATCAGAGCGTAGATAACCTTACGGATGTTCTTCATTCTGCCTGCTCCTTCAAATTCGCGATCCAAAGCAGCGTCTCTTCCAGCACGGTCGCCTTCAACTCGTAGAAGATGTACTTGCCCTCGCGGTAGTCGCGCACGAGGCCGGCGTTCTTGAGCACCGAAAGGTGCCGCGACACAGCGGGTGCGGAGATGTCGAACAAGTCGGCGATGTCGCCGGCCGGCATGCGTTCGTGCTTGAGGTGCTCGAGGATATCCCTCCTCACTGGGTCGGACAGCGCTTTCAACGTCTCCTGGATGCCCATCGTCCTTCTCCGCAACATTTAACAATATGGTTAAATATAGCGCTTTGCAGCTGGAAGGGCAAGCGGGGAGCGGGGCGTGTCGGTTGCTGGGCTCAAAACGGCGCCCATGACAGTTTCGAAGCGCATCTCCTTGGCGTTGCGTCATCTGGTATGAGCAAAGCCCCAGATGGCGAAAAACCAGCGTACCTCTTCTTCGGTCAAACCGGCCCTCGTAGTGTCATGGGAGTCGATTTGCGTCCAAACCTCGAGATGCTCTCGGTAGCCGACGCACGCTTTCCAATCGGATTTCACATCGGCACAATGGCTCGCGGCACGCCGGCGAAGGGCGCCACGCGTTTCGCGACCGTCTTCGTTTTGTGCGCGTTCGCCTGGACGACATTTTCTCGGACGCCGTCTTTGCTACGATGATCGGGATCGATCGGGCCGGATTCGATGCTGCGCGAACTTGCGCCGCTTTTGCTCTATCGGCCCGGGATATGACGAGGAAGGATGCGCGATGGGTTTGTTCATGACGCTTGAGGGGCTGACGGAGGAGGACGCCGTGCGGCTCGCGAGCGAAGAGGCCGTGCCGGCGGATCGCCTGCGGGTGTTCGACCTGCACTGCGACACGCTCGACCGGCTGGCGTTCCACGGCGACGCGTCGGTGCCGGGCGGCTTCGCCGCGCACGACGCGCGCATCCCCGCGCACCGCATGGCCACGCTCGCCGACAACGATGCCCATGTCTCGCTTGCGCGTACGGAAGGGTTCGCCTGGTGCCAGTGCTTCGCGGCGTTCATCCCCGACGAGGTGCGCGGCGACGAGGCCTGGGCTCTGTTCCGGCGCGTGCAGTCCGTGCTGGAGCGCGAGCTGGAACGCTGCGGCGATAAGCTGGCGCAAGCGCGCACGATGGCCGAAGTCGACGCCGCTCTCGCCGCGGGCAAGACCGCGGCCGTGCTCACCGTGGAAGGCGCGTCGTTCCTCGAAGACGACGGGCAGGCCGAAAGCCGCCTTGACGCGCTGGCCGACGCGGGCGTGCGCATGGTGACGCTCACCTGGAACGGACCGAACGCGCTGGGCAGCGGCAACGACACGAGCCACGGGCTGACCGGCTTCGGCCGCTCATGCGTGGGCGAGCTGGAGCGCCGCGGCATCGTCGTGGACGTGTCGCACCTCAACGACGCGGGGTTCAAGGATGTGTGCGCAACGGCGAGGCGCCCTTTCGCCGCCTCGCACTCGAACGCGCGCGCCGTGTGCGGGCATCCGCGCAACCTGGCCGACTGGCAGCTGCGCGAGCTGGCCGATTGCGGCGGCATCGCGGGGCTCAACTTCTGCACGCAGTTCCTGACCGATCGCCTGGCCGATCCGACGCGCGACGACGTGTTGCGTCACGTCGACCATGTGTTGGAGACGGCGGGCGAGGACGTGCTGGCGTTGGGCAGCGACTACGATGGCTGCGACGTGCCCAGCTGGCTGGAACCGTGCGACCGCATCGGCGCGCTGCACGAGCTGCTGGCTTGCGAGTTCGGCCGCGACATCGCCGACAAGGTGTTCTTCCGGAACGCGCGCGATTTCTTCGAGCGGGTCGAGTCCGTATAGCGGCCCCTGTCATCCTGAGCGTAGGCGCGCAGCGCCGAAGTCGAAGGATCCCGTGCGGCGATAGCTGGAAGTCTCACGGTTGGCGCCGCGCGCGATCCTTCGACTGCGCTTCCTGCGGTCGCTCCGCTCAGGATGACAGGCTGTTGCGCTCGCGCTCGCTCAGGATGACAAGCCGGCAGCGCGTGACGGGGAGCGGCATGATGGTTTCGTGAACCCTCTTTACGAGTCTGATTTCGTACTTATACTTTCTCGAGTACGAAATCAGACTCGTTAAGGAGCGAAGCGAGACATGGATACGCGCAACGACCGTGCGAATCGGAAATACAACAACCTGTTCAGGCTCGAGAACGAGCTGTACCACGACATAGCCGTGAAGATGGGACTGTCCGACAGCGCTTTCGGTATCCTGTACTGGCTCGACGATTTGGGCGACGGCTGTCTGCAGCGGGACGTGTGCGTGGCGTCGGGCCTGACTAAGCAGACGGTGAACTCGTCGGTGCATAAGCTCGAGCGCACGGGCTTCGTGGAGCTTCGGGTGGAGCAGGGGCGCGGCACGCACCTGCACCTTACCGAGGCTGGTCGCGCGTTGGTGGAGGAGCGCGTCCGGCCGGTGGCGGAAGCCGAGACGGCCGCGTTCGTTGCGATGGGCTCGCGGGACAGCGAAGAGCTGCTGCGGCTGACCCATCTGCATCTTGAGCTCCTGCGCGAGCAGGTGGAAGCTCTGCCGTACCCGGACGGACGGTGATCGTCGTGGCCATCAAGCTTTCCGACCATTTCACCTACGGGCGCCTCGTGCGCTTCGCACTGCCCTCCATCGCCATGATGATATTCACGTCCATCTACAGCGTGGTGGACGGCCTGTTCGTGTCGAATTTCGCCGGCAAGGAGGCGCTGGCGGCCGTGAACCTCGTGTTCCCGCTGGCCATGGCGCTGGGCTCCATCGGATTCATGCTGGGCACGGGCGGCGCCGCCCTGGTGGCGAAGACGATGGGCGAAGGCGATGCCGAGCGGGCGAACCGCCTGTTCTCGTTCATAACGATCGCGGCGGCGGTGGCGGGCGCCGTCTTGATCGCGGTAGGCGCCGCAGCGCTCGAACCGGTGCTGCTCCTTCTGGGCGCCCAAGGCGGCCTTTTGGAGCAGGGCCTTCTGTACGGGCGCATCCTGCTGGTGGCATTGCCCCTGTTCATCGTGCAGAACGTGTTTCTGAGCTTCTTCATCGCGGCGGAGAAGCCGCAGGTGGGCTTCGCGGTGACGGTCGCAGCGGGTGTGACGAACATCGTGCTGGACTATCTGTTCATCGCCGTTTTGGGCTGGGGGATAGCGGGCGCCGCAGTTGCGACCGCGGCGGGCCAGGCGCTTGCCGCCGCGGTATCGGTTGCGTTCTTCGCGCGCAGCAAGACGAGCCGCCTTCGCTTCATGCGCCCGGCGGTGGACTTCCGCGCGCTGGGGGCGGCCTGCGTCAACGGTTCGTCGGAGCTGATGACCGAGGTGGCCGCGTCGGTGGTGAGCATGCTGTACAACTACCAGCTCATGATGCTGGCCGGCGCCGACGGCGTGGCGGCGTACGGCGTGATCATGTACGTGAACTTCATCTTCACGGCGGTGTTCTTCGGCTTCTCCATGGGAACAGGGCCGGTGGTGAGCTATCACTACGGCGCGCAGAACCGGACCGAGCTCAAAGGGCTGTTCCGCAAGAGCTTCATACTGGTGGGAACCACAGGCGCTGTAATGTTCGCCGCCTCGCAGCTGCTGGCGGCGCCGCTGGTGAGCGTGTTCGTGGGCTACGATCCGGAGCTCGCCGCCATGACGCTGCACGGGTTCCGCATCTACGCGGTGGCGTTCCTCGTGTGCGGGTTCAACATATACGGCTCGGCGTTCTTCACGGCGCTCAACAACGGCAAGGTATCGGCGCTCATCAGCTTCATGCGCACGCTCGTGTTCGAAACGTCCACGGTCATGCTGCTGCCCATCGTGTGGGGCATCGACGGGGTGTGGAGCGCCATCATCGTGGCGGAGGCGTGCGCGCTCGTGCTGACGACGTTCTTCCTGGTGTACCTGCGCAAACCCTACGGCTACGCGTAGGGTTCGCCTGTCCGTCCCCCTATCTCGCGGAAGCGCGAGGAGCCGCGGTTAGCGATAGCAGGTGGCGGTCATCTTCGCGATCTGCTTGCCGAGGTCGTCCTCGACCGTGACGGTGTAGAATCCCAGATGGCGGCCCGGCTTGTCGCAGACGGCCGTGGCGGTGAGCGCCGCGCCCTGCGTGGAGCGGAAGAAGCTGATGGAAGAGTCCACCGACACGGTGGGCTCTTCGCCGATGTTGCAGCATATCGCCAGCGCGAAGTCGGCCAGCGTGAAGATGGCTCCGCCCATGACGTTGCCCATCGCGTTGCGGTGCACGTCGGCCAGTTCCATCGAGCACACGGCGCGCCCGTGCTCGCCCGACACGACGCGGCAGCCCGCCGCCTCGGTGGCGAAGCGGTCGTTCGCGAACACTGCCTCGATCTCCTCGAGCGTGGGATCGTCGGAAAGCATCGCGCGCCTCCTATTCCGCCGGCGTGGCGACGGCGGCGAACAGCTCCAGCCATTCGCCGTCCTTCACCGTGACCGTCTGGGTGCCGCCTTTCAGGACGTACTTCGTGTCGATGATGGTATCGCCGTCGAAGTCGAGGCTGTTCATGACGTAGGCCGCACTGTCCTGGTCGGCAACGGCCGCCGCCTCGTCCTGCACCGTGATGGCGTAGGTGCCCGCCGGAATGTCGGTGCCCACATGGTACAGCCCGCTCTTGTAAGGCGCTTCGGGTTTGAAATCGGCCTGGTCGGCCGGGTACATGCGGTCGTCGCCCGCGCCCATGAACACGACGAGGTCGCCTTCCTCGAGGTCGGCGAAATAGTTGCCGAAATACGTGAAAACCGATTTCACGTCGTAGCCGCCCGACGAACCGTTGCTCGCGAACACGGTGAAGTAGCCTTCCTCGTCCATGCTGCCCTCGAAGAAGTAGCGGCCCGCTTCGATGTCCTGGCCTGCGCCCACGCGGTACACGCCCGAGGAGCACTTACCGTCCGCGATTTCGCTCGGCAGGTCGCCGGCGGCTTCCTTGATGGCCTCGTAGGTGTGGTACTCCGAGCCGTTCGAGTTGCCGCCGGAGCTGCCGTCGAAACCGTCGAAGGGGAAGCTGTAGCCGTAATCATCGAAGGGGTAGGAACCTCCGTATTCGTACGGGCTGCCGTAGCGGTCGTCCAGCATGACGGCGCACGACACGCAGCCCACGCATCCGCCGATGCCCAGCAGGAAAACGAGCAGGCAGCCCGAGAGCACCCACGGCCACACCCTCTTCTTCGGCTGCGCGGGCGCGGCGGGGTAGGGCGGTTGCGCCGGGTAGCCGTACGGGGGCTGGGGCGCGGCGCCGTACGGCTGTTGGCCGTAAGGTTGCTGCGGGGCTTGGCCTCCGTACGGCGGCTGCGCGGGCTGGCCATACGGAGGATGGGGCATGCCGTAGGAGGGCTGTTGAGGTTGCGGCTGCTGAGGAGCGTACGCATTCCCCGGCAGCGGAGGGGGCACGGGAGCGCCGCCCGTCGGGGCAGCGGGCGGGTTCTGCCGGCCGTCGAGGCCGCCGGGCTCGTTCCGGTCGTCGCGTTCGTCGGCGGGTTGCTCGGGTGCGGTCATGCGATGCTCCTTGCCTCGAGGGCTAATCGATCGGGGGTTCCGGGTTCTCGTCTTCGTCGGGGAGGAATACGGCCGCGGTGGCTTCGACGAGCTCGATCGCCTGCTGCGGGCACGCGTCCACGCACAGGCCGCATCCGATGCAGTAGCGCGCGTCGAAGGACAGCTCGCCGTTCTCGGGGCTGGGGAAGCGCGCGCCCGTGGGGCACGCGGCGACGCAGTCCAGCGAGTTCGTGCAGCGGCTGCGATCCGTTTCGGACAGCACCACGGGCACGCGCGCCGCGATATCCGGGTTGCGGTCGATGGCCTCGAGCAGCAGCTGGCGCTTCGGCCACATGACGTGCTTCGTGCGGCCCTGCGGAACGAAGTCGTTGAATTGCACGCCGTCCACGAGGTTGAGGCGCGCTCGGGCTCGTGCGCGCTCCTTGCGCTCGTAGAACTGCTGCAGCACGTCGGAGTTGCGCAGGCGGCGCTTGCCCGACGCGATGTCTCCCACGTCGCTCACGAGGTTCGTGAACGCGCTGCGGCGGTCGACGCCCTCGGGGTTCGCCAGGTCGCGGACCAGGTTCTCCTTCTCGGGGATCTCGTCGAGGTAGCCTACCTTCGCCCCGCTCCACTCCTCGGCTGTCTCCACGGCGTGGGCGTACAGCATCTCGCCCATTTCGCCCGCCCGCTCGCAGTCGGCGCAGTAGGCGAGGTCGGCCGCGATGCGCACCGGGATGTTCTCCGTCAGCACGAGCGTCCAGAACTCGGGCGACAGGCATGCCAGGCACGGCAGCACCACCACGTTGGCGGCGGGCTCCAGACCGGGAAAGACGTTTTCCTTGCAGGTGAGCACCACGTCCTCGCCGCGCAGCGCGATGCGGCGGATGCGCGCGTGCACGTCGATCATCGTGACGCGCGAGGACGAGAACGCGTCGCAGATGCCTAAGCAGATACCGCAGCGCGTGCAGGCGTCCGTGTCGATGGTCGGGCGGCCGTCCTCAGCGAAGCCGATCGCGTCGTGCGGGCAGGCCAGCGCGCAGCGGCTGCAGTCGGCGCCGCGCACGCGGGTGCAGTAGTCGCGCAGCACGACGATCTGGTTGGGACGGCCCTCCGTATCGGCGGAGGAGCCGTCGGCCTGCTCGGGCATGTTGTCAGGGGCGTCAGCCACCGAACACCTCTTTCGTCACGTAGTCGATGCGAGCCAGCACGTCTTCGCGGGACAGCAGCTCGATGCTCTCGAACAAAGGCGGCGACACCATGTTGCCGCACACCGCCACGCGCAACGGCTGGAACAGCAGCTTCGGCTTGAGCTCCAAGCGCTCGCCCTCGGCACGGCACGCTTCCTGCAGCGCTTCGGCCTCCCAGGCCACGCCCTCGTCGGCCAGCACGCCGCGGCAGGCGCGCAAGGCCTCGTCGGCGCGCGCGCCCTCCTTCTTCAGCACCTTGTTGACGCTCTTCTCGTCGAGCTCGCGCACCTCGGGGCCCCAGAACATGAAGGCCAGCTTGCCGGCGGCATCGTCGAGGCGCGTAAGGCGCTCGGCCACGAGGGGGTAGAGCCCCAGGTAGAAGTCCGGGCGCGCTTCGACGTCCTCGGGCGTGGCGCCGATTTCCTGCAGCCACGGCAGCGATGCCTGCACCCAGGCGTTCGCTCCCATTTCCTTGATGTACTGGCCGTTCATCCAATCGAGCTTCGTCTCGTCGAACACGGCGTCCTTTTTCGTGACGCGGTCGAGGCTGAAGCGCTCGCATAGGGTTTTGCGGTCGATGAGCGTCGTTTCGCCGTCCAGCGACCAGCCCAGAAGCGCCAGGAAGTTCACCATGGCGTCGGGCAGGTAGCCGCGCTCGCAGAACTCCTCCACGCTGGCCGCGCCGTGGCGCTTCGACAGCTTCTTGCCGTCGGGGCCCAGGATCATGGACAGGTGGGCGAAGGTGGGCACGTCGAACCCGAGCGCTTCGTAGATGAGGATCTGGCGGGGGGTGTTGGACAGGTGGTCGTCGCCGCGGATGACGTGCGTGACGCCCATGTTCGCGTCGTCGCACACCACGGCGAAGTTGTAGGTGGGAGAGCCGTCGGTGCGCACGACGATCATGTCGTCCATCACCTCGGCCGGGAAGCTGACGTGGCCGTACACGGCATCGTCGAATTCGATGGCCCCGCGCTCGGCGGGCACGCGCAGGCGCCACACGTGCGGCTCGCCCGCCTCGATGCGCCTGGCCGCCTCGGCGGGATCGAGGTCGCGGCAGGTGCGGTCGTAGCCCGCGTAGCCGCCCTCGTTCGCTTCAGCTGCGGCGCGCTTGGCGTCAAGCTCGTCCTTCGTGCAGAAGCAGGGATACACGCTGCCGCGCTGCTTCATCTGCTCGAGCGCCGCGGCGTAGGTGTCCGTGCGTTGCGTTTGGAAGTAGGGTCCGGCGGCTCCCCCCACCTCGGGGCCTTCGTCCCAATCGAGCCCCAGCCACTTCATTGCGTTGAGGATGACCTGCACGTTCTCCTCGGTGGAACGCTCGGGGTCGGTGTCTTCGATGCGCAGGATGAAGTCGCCGCCCATGGCGCGCGCGAACGCCCAGTTGTAGATGGCCGTTCGTGCGCCGCCCACATGCAGGCGGCCGGTGGGGGAAGGTGCGAAGCGCACGCGGACTTTCTTGTTCTCGTCAGTCATGGTTGCGGTGATCCTCCAGATTGGATGATTTCTCGTTTCAAGCCCTCGAAACAGGGTTTCGGGGGTGAATGCCAGTATAGACAACCTGGCTCAAGCCGCAAACCGCGCGCGCCGCATCCTCATCAAAATGCTCGACCGGCGCGATCGCGGCGTATTGGCGCGCGCTTCAATGTGGGCGCGTCGGGCCTCGGTCGTGTCGGGCCGGAATCCCGCATTCCGGGTGGCGGAGGAGCTGCCCGATTGGCCCCTGCCGCGAAAAACCGCGTTTTCTCCCATGTGCCGGACTTATGTGCACCTCTGCTTTGGGAAAACGCCCCTTGTGGGAGGTGGTGCGATCTTACGCCAGAGAAAACCGCAGGTCAGAAATTAACCAAGTCATACTTTTTCCTTTTCGGCGCCCTGAGAGGTGCGCATAAGTCGGGCACATGGTGTTTTTCGGCCCTTTTCGATGACGCGAGCGCGCACAACTCAAGGACTTGTCCCCGTTTCGGTTTCCGTGCGCTGCGCAAGGGGTGCTGGGGAGAGGGGCGGAGGCGGTTGCCTTTCATAGCGCTCGCTTCGCCTATCGCTGCACCAGTAAGCGGTGGAGCTCGATGCGACGGTTTGCCCATGCGTCCCAGCCCGGTCCGAACTTCTTGCCCAGGGCGCTGGCCACCAGCAGCGCGACGCGTTCGAATTCGTAGTAGTTTCGAGCTTGTCCCCAAGTGAGGGTCACGACCCGCGTGCCCAGGTGCTCGATGCCGTTGCGCCGGATGGCGTCCTCGGAGGCCTTTCGGTCGCCTCGATGGTGCTTGTCGCTGTCGTATTCCACGGAGATGTTCGCGCGGGGCCAAAACAGATCGGGAAGGTACGCCGATTGCGGCAGCGCACGGCGGTTTTTCCTCGTCACTTCGAAACGCGGGTTCAGCTGCGGTTTCTCCAGGCCGAAGCCTCCCATGCGCGGATCGAATACCATGGTTTCCGCGATGTCGGTCTCCATCGGCGACAGCGAGTTGTCGCACGCGTAGCGCAAGGCCCGCTTCACGTCGGCGGCTCCGCGCACTCCTCGAGCCTTGTCGGCGAAGCGCTCGATGCCGGCGACGGTCGTTGCGGGTGGCAACTCGGTGGCGTCGCCTCCTCGGCCGTCGGGCAGGCGGTATCGTCCGCAGAGCTCGTACAGGAATTCGACGAGCAAGGGGAACGGCGTCGACGGCGCGATCGACAGGCAGGTGAGCTCGGGCGAGGCGACCATCACGTGGCGCGACAGCTTGACGAAGGATCGCTCCGGTAATCGATGCGAGCACACGTGGAGCTTCGTCCTCTTGCATCGACGGCGCGACGACGCATCGGGCACGAGGAGGTGGATTGGCTCGGAGAGCCATCCGACCCCCGCCTCCTCGAGGGCTGCGAGGTCCGAGGCGCTGAACGGAGGCGTCTCGCGATCCTGTCCGAACGGCGTGGCCGCCCTCGCACGGGTCTTCGCGCTCGGATCGGCTCTCCTCCAGTATTCGACGGCCGACGCATCGGCAAGGTACAAGGTCATGTCGCTCCTTCCCGGTGGGGCCTACTGGGAAACGAATGACATCTTACCAGTTCAAATACTAAAAATATACCGATTTTGGCGCTGGAAACGCGCTGGGTTTTGGCTAGATCCGCGTAGCATTTCCGCTAGATCCGCGTCGGTTCTGCGCGGTTTCGCAGGTGGGAGGGGCGCCCTACGCCCGTTTGCGGCGCAGCAAGGCGCCGACGACGATGGATGCGATGGACAGCAAGCCCGTCGCAGCGAGCCACACCGCCCCCATCCCTATCCAGAACTCGGGCGGGTACATGGTGATGAGCAGCGAGTCGTAGGAGAACGTCCACGTGCCGTTCGCGAAGAACAGCGAGTGGAAGGCGGCGAAGAAGCCGTTGAAGTCCACGACCACCCATGCGGCCAGAAGCGCGAACACCGCGACGACCGCGATGCCCGCCGCCTGAGCCACGCCGCCGAGCGCACGGCGCCCCACGCGGACGGCCATGTGCGCGCAGGCGGCTACGGCCACGAGCGCGACGACGATGAGCCCGATGCGCGCGCCCGCCACGACGTGGTACACGTCGTCGAGGTGCGACAGGGCGTCGGCCGGCAGCGTGTACTCCTCGGGCGCGGCGGCCAGCTCGTCCGGGCTTGCTTCGGCGTAGGGGGTGCCCGCGCTCTCGTTGATGGCGTGCAGCATGGAGAACACGGCCTCGCGGTCGTTCGACCCTACGGTGTAGTCGCGCGTGGCGACGGCGGCCTGCACCAGCTCGTCGTGCGAGAACGGCGTGCCCGGGTTGCCGTTGCCGGAGAATGCCCCGGCCAGCATCTCGGTGGTCTGCGGGAACGCCGCGCATGCGGCGAACCCGGCCGCTACGAGCGTGATCGCCAGCGATGCGGCGGCCACCACGGCGGCGAGCTTGTTCATCAGATCGGTCATCTCTCGTCTCTCTCTTCTTGCGACGCTCCCGCGGCATGCTGCGCCGGCAGGGCGCCCCCGCCCCGCCGGCGCCGAAGTTCCTAGTCCACCCAGATCGTGGCGGCGGTCATGCCCTGCATGTCCTTCGAGATCGTGGGCAGCGGCCCCAGGCGGCTGAACACGCCCTGGAACACGCCGTCGTACAGGTACAGTCCGTTCAGGTTGTTGTACAGCTTCGGGGCGTCGGACACCTCGTCGTCGGCCAGCTGGTCGATGCCCGTGTCCGGCGGCAGCGTCTCGGTCTTGAAGGGGTGGATGTAGCGCTGCACGATGAACGGGAAGCCTGCGCGGCCGTTCGCGAACTTGTCGATGAGGCCCTCCCATTCCTCTTGCGACACGTAGCAGCCAGCGTACACGTCGTCGGCGCCGTAGTGGTCGGTGGGCTTGATGATCCACTCGTCCTTGTTCGCGCGGATCTGCGGCACGTTGATGTAGTCGTCGTCCAGAAACGCCGTCATCGGCACGGTCTCCTCGATGAGCGAGATCTCGTCGCCGTCCAGGAACTCCAGGGTTCGCTCGTCGAACAGCACCTTGAATATCTGCTTGTCGTGCACGATGTGCCCGGCGAAGCTGCCGATGAGCGCCACCTTCTCGGCGCGCACCGCGTTGAGAAGCTCCTGGGAGTCGTCCCAGTGGTCGATGACGTCGTTGGTGACGCAGCGCCGCCAGATGGCGTCGATGCGCTGGCCGTCCTTGTCGTGCAGCGCCTCGCCGTCGAAGGAAAGCTCGCGCACGTCGGCCACCACGCACTCGACGCCGCGCTGGCGGAACAGATCGGCGTAGATGTGGAACTCGTCCACCACGCCGTTCTCCAGGTAGTCGCAGATGGCGATGCGCGGGTTCTCCACGCGGCGGGCGTAGGTGGCGTAGATGTCCAAGAACGCCTGCACCCACGACTCGAACAGCTCGCAGCCCTCCACCCGGTGGCGGCTCGCGAACTCCTTGAACGTTTCTGACTGCGCCACCGACGTGGTGATCTCGCGGTTCTCGTTCATGCCCGACGAGCCGTCGGCGTTGAACTCGCAGAACTTCACCCGGTAGTCGTCCTCGTCCAGGAACGTGTCCACGCGGGCGAACGGCAGCACCGAGTCGTAGCCGCGCGGCAGCAGGATGAGCTCTTCCAGACGCGGGTCGAAGTCGAAGGCGCGCCGGTACTCGGGGTCGGCCAGGTAGCGCTCGATGACCTTGACGAGGATGCGGTGCGCGGTTTCCGCCGTCTCTTTCATCGTGTCGTAGGTTTTTCTATTGAACAGGCGGGGGATGAACGAGCACGCTACCACGCGGTGGTGCACGATGGCCGTGGAGCTCTGCATGTAGTCGTAGGCGGCGCGACGTCCGGCGACGTCGCCGCCGAGCGCGTCCATGATCTGGAAGTACTCGCGCGTGTAGTCGGCGTTGGTTGGCATGGCGATCCTTTCGGGACGCCGCTCCCGAAGCGGCGGGACGTGCTCGGGGCGGAGGCTGGATTTCAACCAAAAAGTCTACCACGAGCCGCGCGCCGCGATCGGGGAAGTTGCCGTATCGCCATATGAACGGCGAGGAGGCGGAATGTTGAGAAGGGCGGTGCTTTGGGGTGATCATGGGACTTGAAGAAACAGAATCGAAGTGTCTGGATGTTGATAAAAATTGGCTTTGAAACTGCAAAAGCGTCCAATCGAAGGAAGGGGTAGCTTATGAGGGAGGATGAGCCCCGAGGCAGCGAAACCACACTTTCGTTATCTTTGTCCAAATCAATCAACGAAGAAGCGCTGTCTTCTTTATCGGGCATTGCCGAGGTCGGATTGGATTCGATCTTCGAAGAAGGGTTTCTGAAAGATATTCCCATTCTCGCAACGGTTGCTTCCGTCTACAGGATTGGAAAATCGGTTAGAGAGCGCCATCATCTTAAAAACTTTGCGATATTTCTTGACGAACTCAACACTGTTGATGATTCTCCCGAGTTCCAGGACAGATATAAACAATACTTTAGTTCAGGAGATCGAGACAAAGAGATCGAATACTTGATCATTATCCTCGATAGATTCGCTGAATCAGAGAAGGCGGTATTCTTGGCCAGGTTGTATGCTGGCTATATAAACCGTCATTTAGGATGGGACGATTTTAGAATGTACGCAAACATCATTGACCGCATCCTTCCCGGTGATTATGAAATGTTGAAATCGCAACGGTATTTTTCGCTTAATCGTTTTCTCCCGACGGACAAAAAGAATTGGGAGAGGTTGCCGAGGCTGGCTGGATTGGGATTGGTTGATAGAAGATCAACGCAGTTTGATGACAAGGGTAACGGGACTCTCGCTATTAGCAGTGGTGATGCTTACTTTGTTACCGACTTTGGTTCGCTGTTCGTTTCGATTATTGAAAAGCGGTTTTGATGCACACGATTGGGCTTTGAATTTCGGAATACGCGCCAATCAAGAAGCGGAGTTTGTTTCGTGGCATTCCGAATACTATTTGCATGCATCGGCAAAGGTGTTCTTCGACATGATGTGAAGCAAAGAAGTAGTCGAATGCGTTTATAGACCGAATGCCCGGATGCACTTTGTGTTTATTTTGGCGTCTGCGTTTTCACATTTTTCGGCTGCGTTGTGCTCGCTCGTGGGGGTTGCGCGCATGCGGGACTTTCGCTATTGCGCGCATCCTCCTTTCGGGGTACCATCGGCAAGGTTTCACGGGGATTCCGGCTTTTCGCGCGGTTCTCTGTTTTATCAAGAGTCGGGGGAGAGAGTTGGCTCTGTGATCCCGACACCAACCTGGCGGATACGCCAAGGTGGTCCGGCCTACAGCGATGAAGGAGGAACGTATGGCCGAAGAATGCTCTACCTATTTGTTCACGTCCGAGTCGGTCACCGAGGGTCATCCCGACAAGGTGTGCGACCAGATATCCGACGCGGTGCTCGACGCCATCCTGGCCAAGGAGATCGAGCTGGCGGCCGCCGGCTACGTGGCCCCCAGCGGGCAGCCCGCCGATCCCGCGCAGGTGCGCGTGGCCTGCGAGACCATGGCCACCACCGGCATGGTCATCGTCACCGGCGAGATCCGCACGCAGGCCTACGTCGACGTGCCCGCCATCGTGCGCGAGGTGCTGCGCGACATCGGCTACGACCGCGCGAAGTACGGCTTCGACTGCGACACCTGCGGCGTGCTGAACGCCATCCACGACCAGAGCCCCGACATCGCGCAGGGCGTCGACGAGAGCTGGGAGGCCCAGCACGGCCTGGACGAGGGCGACCCCTACGAGCGCGTCGGCGCGGGCGACCAGGGCATGATGTTCGGCTACGCCTGCGACGAGACGCCCACGCTCATGCCGATGCCGGTGTATCTGGCCCACCGCCTGGCCGAGCGCCTGACCGAGGTGCGCAAGAACGGCACCATGCCGCTTCTGCGCCCCGACGGCAAGACCCAGGTGTCCGTGCGCTACGAGGGCGGCCGCCCCGTGCATGTGGAGAAGGTGGTCGTGTCCACGCAGCATGCCGAGGAGATCGCCCACGACGAGCTGCGCGCCCAGATCGTCGAGAACGTGGTGAAGCCGGTGCTCGAGCGCGAGGGCGTGGCGCTGGCCGACGACGCCGAGATCCACGTGAACCCCACCGGCCGCTTCGTGGTGGGCGGCCCCATGGGCGACGCGGGCCTCACCGGCCGCAAGATCATCGTTGACACCTACGGCGGCATGGGCCGCCACGGCGGCGGCGCGTTCTCCGGCAAGGACTGCACGAAGGTGGACCGCTCGGCGGCCTACGCGGCGCGCTGGGTGGCGAAGAACGTGGTGGCCGCGGGCCTGGCCGCTCGCTGCGAGGTGCAGGTTGCCTACGCCATCGGCATGGCGAAGCCGGTCAGCGTGATGATCGACACGTTCGGCACGACCGCGGTTCCCGAGGCCGACATCATGGCCGCGGTGGACGCGACGTTCGATCTGCGTCCGGGCGCCATCATCGACGCGCTCGACCTGCGCCGCCCCATCTACCGCTTGACGGCCGCCTACGGCCACTTCGGCCGCGAGCTTCCCGAGTTCACGTGGGAGCGCACCGACAAGGCCGACGAGCTGCGTAAGGCCTGCGGCCTGGCGTAAGCGACAACCGTAGAAGCATGTGGCGAACCGCCCGGCGATCGCGCCGGGCGGTTTTGCTTTTGCGGCGCGCGGGACGGTGCCTCGGGGGGCGCTTCGCGTGAAGCGTGAGCGTTCGGCTATGCGCTTGGTAGGTCTGGAAGGGTTTCTGTCCCGCGTTCTCTCCCGCGCGCCGTTTCGTGCTGCCAGCCGGGCTCTTCGCTGTTGAACCGGGGTTAGCAGGGAAAGCGGGGATCGTGGGCGCGAATCGATGTCCGTGACAATTTCGGGGCTCGTTTCGAGCCGTTTCGGGCCGTTCGCGCCGGGCTTCCGGGAAGGCGCTCGACATATGCCCAGGTCGCTGAAACTCGGAACCGTCGCAATATGAGTTCGCCGAAGGCAACATTGTCATGGTGGTCGATTCGTGCCCACGGATCCCGTCGCCCGCCGCCCGGCCGGGAGCGGCGCCGCCCGGCCGGGCCCCCTCCGATCCCGGCTCGACGGCGAAAGGCCGATTCCAACCCTGGTTTAACAGCGGAGCGGGCTCGAAATGGCGAAAAGTCGCCGAATTCGGAAGACATCGTGCGTTTCGGTCGAGCTCGTTGCGCGATATCGAAAGTGATCTTTCCGGTGACCTGTCCTTATTCGACAGGAGCTTTCTCTGTGCGCTTGAGGTTCGCTTAAGAACTTCCGAATCCGATGGTTTTTCGTCAACGGTAGCGTGTTCCGCGGTTAAACCAAGATTGACATAGCCCAGGTCGGCTCGTCCCTCTCGCCGGCGGTTCGGAAGCCCTCTTCGGCCATCGACCAGGTGCTCGTCTCGCCTGATCGCCAGCCGCCCGATAGGGAAAGCGGCGTGCGGCGGTGCATGTCGATCCTGGTTTAACAACGGATAGCGTGTTCGGATGCGGGGGCGAGCGGAATGCCAAGGGATTTCCTGCGGTGGAGCGGTAGGGCTCCTGCGGCAGCTCGGGGTTGGGATATACTGGGGGCATGAAACTCGCATCCGTCATCTTGGACATACCCACGCAGGCGCTCGACGCGCCGTATACCTACGCCGTCCCTGAAGAAGCGGGCGACCAGCCGATCGAGGTCGGCTGCGCCGTGCTCGTGCCGTTCGGGCCGCGGCAGGCCGTCGGCTTCGTCATCGGCATCGAGGAGCGCGCCGAAGGCGATTGGCCCGCAGGTCTCGACCCTGCCAAGCTCAAGGGCATCGTGCGCGCGGTGAGCCGCCCGTACTTCGACGAGGAGGGGGCTGCGTGCGCGCAGTGGCTCTCGGAACGCTACATCGCGCCGTTGTCGTCGTGCGTGCGCCTGTTCACGCCGCCTGGCGGCGTGCCGCGCATGGTGCGCGCGCAGGGAGGCTACTGGCGTCTTGAAGAGCCGACGGTGGGGGAAGTCGACGACCGCTGGGTGGTGCCGGGGCCTGCGCTCGCGGACTTCGAGCCGCGCAAGAACGCCGTGAAGCAGGCGTCCATCGCGGCCGCGCTCGAGCGCGGCGAGCTGCGCGTGGCCGAGCTGACGGCCGAGTTCGGCGCGGTGTCGTCGCCTCTCAAGGCACTGGAGAAGCAGGGCGTCGTGCGCATCGAGCACCGCCGTCGCATGCGGGGCTTTCAGGTTCCGTCGGCCTGCCGGCCGACGGAGCGGGCCGACGCCGCGGCTTCCCGCAACGCCCGATATACGGCCGTCGACGAAGGCTCGCGCACCGAAGTGCGCCACGTTTCCGTCATCGACCCCGGCTCAAGCGCTGCGGAAACGCTCGCTGACTCACTGCGCCAACCAGCGGCCGTCCAACCTGCGAGCCTCCAGCCCGCAGGCGCAGTCCAACCCGCAGGCTCCTTCACCCCCTCGCCCAAGCCGCCGCTGACGCGAGGACAGGCCGATGCGCTCGCGGCCATCGACGCGGCGCGCTCGCGCGGCGCGGGCGAGGTGGTGCTCGTGGACGGCGTCACCGGCTCGGGCAAGACCGAGGTGTACCTGCAGGCCATCGAGGAGACGCTGGCCGCCGGGCGCACGGCGTGCGTGCTCGTGCCCGAGATATCGCTGACGCCGCAGACCGTGGCGCGCTTCCGCGGCCGCTTCGGCGATCTGGTGGCCGTCATGCACTCGCGCATGAGCCAGGGCGAGCGCTACGACCAGTGGGATTTTATCCGCTCGGGCGCGGCGCGCGTGGTCGTGGGCGCCCGCAGCGCGCTGTTCACGCCGCTTTCGAACCTCGGTCTCATCGTCATCGACGAGGAGCACGAAGGTTCCTACAAGCAGGACAGCGCGCCGCGCTACCATGCGCGCGACGTGGCCGTGTGGATGGCGCGGCGCGCCGGGGCCGCCGTGGTGCTGGGAAGCGCCACGCCCTCCATCGAGGCGCTGCACGCCTGCGCGAAAAACCCCTCATGGCATCAGGTGAGCCTGCCCGAGCGCGCGAACGGCAAACCGTTGCCCGAGGTGCAGGTGGTGGACATGGCGAAGGAGTTCAGCGGCGGGTCGCGTTCGATGTTCGCGCTGCCGCTGGCCCGCGCGCTCGAGGAGGAGCTGGCCGCCGGCCGCAAGGCGGTGCTGCTGCTCAACCAGCGCGGCTTCGCGAAATTCTTGCTGTGCCGGGAATGCGGTTTCGTGCCCGAGTGCCCCTCGTGCTCCACGTCGCTCACGTACCACGAACGCGGCAACTTCCTGATCTGCCATCACTGCGGCTATCGGATACCCACGCCGCCCGTGTGCCCGGAATGCGGCAGCCCCTACCTCAAGAAGTTCGGCGCGGGCACGCAGCGGGTCGAGGCCGAGCTGCGCGTGCTGCTCGACGAGATGCCCGGCGTGGGCCCGGGGGTGCCCATCGTGCGCATGGACGCCGACACCACGAGCGGCAAGGGCGCGCACCAGCGTCTGCTCGAGGAGTTCGCCGCCGCCGACGCCGCCGTGCTGCTGGGCACGCAGATGATCGCGAAGGGCCTCGACTTCGAGGACGTCACGCTCGTGGGCGTCATCAACGCCGACACCATGCTGAAGCTGCCCGACTACCGCGCCTCCGAGCGCACGTTCGACCTTGTGGAGCAGGTGGCGGGTCGCGCGGGCCGCGCCGAGCTGCCGGGCCGCGTGCTCGTGCAGACCTACGAGGCCGACGCTCCCGCCATCCGCGCGGCCGCCGCCTACGACCGCGCCCTGTTCCTGCGCGACGAGCTGCCGAAGCGCCGCCTGCTGGGCTACCCGCCCTACGTGCGCATGGCGAACGTGCTGGTGTGGAGCAAGGACGAGCCGGCCGTGCGCCGCGTGGCGGCCGAGCTGCAGGCGGCGCTGGAGGAGGCGGTGCGCGACTTCGGCGGCGACGGTTGGAGCGTGCTGCCCGCCACGCCGTGCGTGCTGGCGAAGCTGCGCGGCACGTACCGCTGGCACATCGTGGTGAAGTGCCCGGCTGACGCCGACCTGTCCGATGCGCTGCTGCCCCTCTTCCGCCGCCGCAAGCCCGACAGGGATGCGAACGTGGCCGTGGACGTCGATCCCGACGATCTGCTGTAGCGCGCTCGCGCCGCGGCTTGGCGGACGTTCGGCCTACCAGCCCTCCATGAACCAGGCGACCGTGAACGCCACGCGCTCGCCCCAGGCCGCGATGTCCTCGTCCGAAATGGGCGCGCGCAGCGAGGATCGGTTCGCGTACGCCCAGTCGTACAGCGCTGCGGAATCGACGAATCGCTGCGGCTTCGAGGACGACCCCAGCACCACGGCGTAGTACTCGTGCCCGTCTCCGCGGTTCACGGCCGTCGCCGCGCAGGGCCCGGCGGCCAGCGTGTAGCCGGTCTTGGCCGCGCACGCGCCCGGGTAGCTGCCCAGCAGGGCGTCGGTGTTCTCCAGCGCCAGCGTCACGGGCGCCCCGTCGCGCTGGACCGTGATGTCTGCCTGCGAGAACCCGATGTTCGCTCGGACGAGGTCGATCTGCATGGCCGCGCGCAGCATTGTCGCCACGTCGGCCGCGCAGCTGTACTGCCCCTGGGCGAACGCGTCGAAGTCCAGGCCGTGCGGGTTCGCGAAGAACGAGTTCTCCAGCCCCAGCTCGGCCGCCTTCGCGTTCATGGCCTCGACGAACGCCGCCTCGCAGGCGTACGCGTCGCCGCCCGACCCCTTCTGCGCCAGCATCCGCGCTCCGGCCGCTTGGGCGATGGCCGACGCCGCGTCGTTGCCCGAAGCCGTGAGCAGCGCCTTCAGCGCGTCGTCGAAGGTCATCGAGTCGCCTTGCGCGAGCCCGGCGCTCGATTCGCCGACGCTGGCGGCTTCGGGCGTGACCTCGATCATCGTCGATGCGTCCAGCCAGTCCGCCGCCACGATCGCGGTCATGATCTTCGTCAGCGAGGCGATCTGCGCGGCGTCATCGGCGTTGCGGCCGAACCACAGCGTGCCGTCCTCGTCCATGAGCGCGGCACAGGATGCGTCGAGGTCGGGAAGCCGGTCGGGCGGCAAGGCGCGCTCGGCGGCGCTGAGACGGAGCGCCATGTCGTCCTCGTCCACGGAACCGAAGGCGGCCGCGAGCGGCAGGCACGCCAGGAGGCCGACCAGGGTCAGGCAGGCGGCTGCGCGGAGATGGCGGCGTCGGGCGTTCATCGGCTGCTCCTCGGGTGCGTGCGGAGGGTTCGTCTGCGTAACAGTATACGCGCTGGAGAGCGTCGCATGGGAAGCGGCTTAAAACGGTTTTATCGGTTCTCGCGGGCCTCCGTTCATGTCGGATCGTAGGTTTTCGGCAAGACCGTGGTATCCTAGCTGATCGTGAGGCGTTCTCGCGGGTGTCGAAGGAGGGATGGGCTGTGGGAAAGAAAGCGGCGCGTTGCGTCTGCTCGGCGATGGCCGCATTGCTGATGGCAACAACCGTCTTCGTCGTTCCCGCGGCGGCCGATGTCGGCGGTTCGCGGGATGCATCCGAGGACGTTCGAGTGGTGCGCGTGGCGTTCCCCGAGGTCGAAGGCATCAGCGTGACCGATGCCGACGGCGTGCGCTCCGGCATCCTCTACGATTGGCTCGCGGAGGTTTCCAAGTACACCGGATGGACCTATGAGTTCGTGGACGGCGATGTCCAAAGTCTCATGAAACGGACGTCTGCGGGAGAGATCGACCTCATGGGCGGCATGTACTATCGGGAGCAGCTCGTCGATTCGTTCCAGTATTCGAACTTCGCCATCGGTGCGAACCACGCCCTGCTCATCAGCCTCGAAGAGAACGACGATGTCGTCGTCTTCGACTCTCGCACGCTCAACGGCAAGACCATCGGCGTGTTCGAGAACGCTACCGAGAAGATTCGCCGTCTCGAAAACTACCTCGATTTCAACGATATCCACTGCATCGTCCTGCCGCTCGACTACGATGCCTACTCGAAATGCCTGGACGACGGCACCGCCGACGTGGTGCTGGGCGGCGACGTGGACGTCACCGAAGGCCGCAGGGTCGCCGCCGAGTTCGACGGCGAACCGTACTACATAGCCATGCCGTTCGGAAGCGATCTGAAGGACGATCTGGATGCAGCGATGACGTCGATCTACACGGCGAATGCCGAGTTCGCGAACGAGCTCGATGCAAAGCACCTGCCGTCCCGCCGCCAATGCGCCATCAAGTTCTCCGAAGCCGACCGTGCGTTCATCGACAATGCAGGCGAGATCAGCGTGGCCGTCATGCAGGGCCGCTACCCGCTGTACTACGAGCGCGACGGACTGTACCAGGGCATCGTGAAGGATGTGCTCGACCTGGTCACCGAGCGCACGGGGCTCGCGTTTCGCCTCGTGCATGCCAGTACGTACCAAGATGCCGTCGACCTGGTTAAATCGGGGGAAGTGGACATGATGGGCGGCTTCTTGGACGACGGCTACGCGGCGGACGGCCAACAGCTCGCCATCACCGAGAGCTTCGCGTCGCTCAACGAGGTGGTGTTCCGCAACAAGCTGGCTTCCTCCGGGAAACGGTCTTCGCCCAGATCGAAGGGCGTGATGGCACCGACGGCGTGGAGGCTTCCGAGGTCGTGCACTACCGTACCTACGAAGACTGCCTCGAAGCGGTGAACTCCGGACGCGCCGACGCCACCAGCATGCCCGTCGCGTTTGCGGAAGGCCTGTTCATCGACCACTCGTTCAGCAACATCACGCCGGCAACCTCCGAGCATCATGAGGCGGGCCTTTCGTTCGCCCTCGCCAAGCCCGTGGACACGGAGCTGTACTCGATCATGAGCAAGGCGGTGAACAGCTTCTCGCAGGACGAGCTGGACACCATCGCGTCGCACAATAGCATGCCCTCGTTCGGCAAGCAGCGCACCATTCAAGCGCTCGTCTCCGAGAACCCCTTGCTCGTCGTGGCGTTGAGCCTCGTGCTGTGCCTGTTCGTGGGCGCTATAGTCATCGTGGTGTCGGTGGCGAAGGTGCGCAACCGCATGATGGAGATGAAGCTGGAGAAGGTGGAGGAGATGGGTCGAGCGAAGACCGACTTCCTCTCGCGCATGTCCCATGAGATCCGAACGCCGATGAACGCCATCATCGGGCTTTCGAGCGTGGCGTCGCTGTCGGGAGAAGCCACGCCGTCCATTCGCTCGAGTCTCGAGAAGATCAACATGTCGGCCCAGTTCCTGCTGTCGCTCGTGAACGACATCCTCGATATGTCGAAGATCGAGAACGACAAGATGCGCATAGAGACGGCGCCGCTCCGCCTGCGTTCGCTGGCCGAGCGTCTGCAGAGCATGTTCTTTCTCCAGGCCGAGGACAAGGGAGTCCTGTTCGAGACCCGCTGCGATGCCGACGACGTCGTGGTGGGCGACGACGTGCGGCTGCAGCAGGTGCTGGCGAACCTCTTGTCCAACGCGCTCAAGTTCACCGATCCGGGGGACGCCATCCGGCTGAGCGTGGTCGTGCTCATGCGCGACGAGGGAAGCGCGCGTGTGCGCTTCAGCGTGGAAGATACCGGCGCGGGCATCCGCGAGGAGGATCTCGAGCGCATTTTCGTGTCGTTCGAGCAGGCGTCCGAGAATCGCCGCAACGCGCAGGGGACGGGTCTCGGCCTGGCTATCAGCAGCAACCTCGTACGACTCATGGGAGGAAGGCTGGACGTGCAGAGCCGCGTCGGCGAGGGTTCGGAGTTCTTCTTCGTGCTGGAGCTGCCGACGGCCGACGAGGAGGCTTTGGGGGACGAGGAGACCCCTGCGGAAACGGCCGACCGGTCGCTTGCGGGCACGCGCGTGCTGCTTGCCGAAGACAACGATCTGAACGCCGAGATCGCCGTGGCGCTGCTCGACATGCAGGGCGTCGAGGCGCGGCGTGCGGCGAACGGGCGCGAAGCCGTGGACATGTTCGAAGCTTCGGAGCCGGGAGCGTTCGATTTCGTGTTGATGGACGTGAAGATGCCGTTGCTCGACGGCCTCGAGGCGGCGATCGAGATCCGCTCGCTCGATCGGGAAGACGCTCGCACGGTGCCCATCATCGCGCTCACGGCCAACACGTTCCAGGAGGACCGCGAGGACGCGGCCGCTGCCGGGATGGACGGCTTCATCCCCAAGCCCTTCGATGCCCAGCAGCTCTACGAGACGCTGCGCAGCTACCTGCCGCGCAAGGGGTAGGCTCACGGTTGCGGCGCAAGTTCGCGAGCCTCGCAAAACCTGCGCAAGCGTCATATTCGTCAGCAAGATGACGGAAAAGTGTGGTATATTATTTGGCTGTATCTTTGCGCCTGGTGCGTATGTATACTCATGCCCTGCGCGCAGTCCGGTCGGAAAGGAAGATCACGTGGCCCAAGCCTCAAGCAAGCAAGCCCAAGAGCGGAACAACGCGGCGGTTGCCTCGATCGAAGCCGAAGACATCCTGGAGGAAGACGCCCTCGACGACGAGCCTGATGTGGTCGACGCCGGCGACGGACTCGACGACGATAAGCTTGAAAGCCCCCTGTCCGATGACAGCGACGACGAAGACCTGCTCGAAGGCATTCCTGAAGAGGAGCTTAAGGCGACGGTCGAGGTTCAGCTGCCCAAGGTGGCGGGCAAGAGCAAGGTGCGCTCCGTGCGCAAGCGCAATGCCGACGCCAGCGTGACCATGCTCACGGGCGACCCCGTCCGCATGTACCTCAAGGAGATCGGCAAGGTCCCGCTGCTCACGGCCGCCGAAGAGATCGACCTCGCCATGAAGATCGAGGCCGGCGTGGCCGCCATGGAGGAGCTTGAGAAGGCCGAGGACGAGGGCATCGAGCTCGAGCGCCGCGAGAAGCGCCGCCTCGGCCGCATCGAGCAGGTGGGCATCGACGCGAAGCAGCAGCTTATCGAGGCGAACCTGCGTCTCGTCGTGTCCATCGCCAAGCGCTACGTAGGACGCGGCATGCTGTTCCTCGACCTTATCCAGGAGGGCAACCTCGGCCTCATCCGCGCCGTCGAGAAGTTTGACTACACGAAGGGCTTCAAGTTCTCGACGTACGCCACCTGGTGGATCCGCCAGGCCATCACGCGCGCCATCGCCGATCAAGCCCGCACCATCCGCATCCCCGTGCACATGGTGGAGACCATCAACAAGCTCGTGCGCATCCAGCGCCAGCTGTTGCAGGAGCTCGGCCGCGAGCCCAGCCCCGAGGAGATCGGCAAGGAGATGGGTCTGCCTGCCGAGCGCGTGCGCGAGATCCAGAAGATCTCGCAGGAGCCCGTGTCGCTGGAAACGCCTATCGGCGAGGAGGAGGATTCCCAGCTGGGCGACTTCATCGAGGACGATGCCGCCGTGGTGCCGCCCGACGCCGCCTCGTTCAGCATGCTGCAAGAGCAGCTGTCGAAGGTGCTCGACGGCCTGGCCGAACGCGAGCGCAAGGTGATCAGCCTGCGCTTCGGCCTGGAGGACGGCCATCCCCGCACGCTCGAGGAGGTCGGACGCGAGTTCGGCGTCACGCGCGAGCGCATCCGCCAGATCGAGAGCAAAACGCTGGCGAAGCTGCGCCACCCGTCCCGCTCGAGCAAGCTGAAAGACTACCTGGAAGATTAAGGTTCCGGCGGCCTGACGGCCGTCGGAACGGGCCGACGCTGCGAAGGA
Organism: Eggerthella sp. BIOML-A4; assembly: GCF_009875575.1. NCBI lineage: Bacteria > Bacillati > Actinomycetota > Coriobacteriia > Eggerthellales > Eggerthellaceae > Eggerthella > Eggerthella sp. BIOML-A4. The sequence continues at coordinate 177,994 of NZ_WWRX01000003.1, forward strand.
CCCTGGCGCCCCGCTTTGGCGCGATGGCGAAGACTCGCGTACGCAACGTACGCTTCGCCTTCTCCATCCCGCCAATTCGGAACACCAGGGTCCTTCTCGCTGACTTACTACGCCAACCTGCGGCATGCGAAGATTGGATCTGCGCTGTATGGATAACGAAAACCTCGAACTGTTCGCTAGCTGCCTGTCCGGTTTGGAGGCGCCGCTCGCCGAAGAGCTGAAGCGTCTGGGCATCAAGCGCGTGCGCCCCCTCGGCGGGGGCGTCGCCTTTTTCTGCGACGTGCGCCATGCGTTGTCGGCGTGCCTGTGGTCGCGGCTGGCTTCGCGCATCCTCGTGGTGGTGGGGCGCGTGAACGCAGGCGATGCGAACCTGCTGTACGAGGGCGTGCGGCGCATCGCCTGGGAGGGCGTCATCGTTCCGGGCGCGAGCATGTCCGTGCAGGCGCACGGCATGAACGACGAGCTGCGCAACACCCGGTTCACGGCGCTCAAGGTGAAGGATGCCGTATGCGACCGTTTGCGTGAGATGCGCGGCGAACGTCCCGACGTCGACGCCGATCATGCCGACGTTTCGGTGGACGTGCGTGTGCGGGAGGGGCGCGCCACGATCTCGCTCGACCTGTCGGGCGAATCGTTGTACCACCGTTCCTACCTCACGCCCGACGACGGTCCCGACGCCCCGCTGTCGTGCGCGCTCGCGGCCGGCCTTCTGGCGCTGGCAGGTTGGCGCACCCGCGGAAGCCGCGGCGAGGCGCTGGTCGATCCGGCGTGCGGCGACGGCTTCCTGGTGGTGGAGGCGGCATCTGCCGCGTGCGACCTGGCTCCGGGCCTTACGCGCGAGCGCTGGGGTTTCTTCGGCTGGGTGCCTTCGGATCCTGACGTCTGGAACGAGCTCATCGACGAGGCGGACGAGCGGTTCGAACGCGGCCTCGCGTCGGCCACGGCGCCGGGCGCGCTCGACGGCCCCGCGTCGGCACCGCCCGATCCGGCGCATGTGCGCTTCGCGGGCGCGTCCACGTCGTCTCCGGCCATAGCGCGGGCGCGCGTCCACGCCAAGCGCGCGGGCTTGCGCCAGGCCGTCAGCATCGAGCTTGCGGACGCGCAGAGCGTCGACGAGTTGGTGTCGCGCGTGTGCGCCGCTGCCGGCAGGGCGCGCGGCGGAGAGGCGGCCTCGTGCACGGTCGCCAGCGTGCTGCCCACGGGCGAGCGGGCCCAGTCCGACGCGCGCTCGCAGGCTGACGCGGCCGCGTTCGTGCGCGCGGCTTCGGTCGCTCCGGGGGGCTCGACGTTCGCCGTGGCCGGCGGCGAGATCGTGGAGGCGCGCTTTGGCGTCGCGCCCGCGGTGCGCGCCGTGCTCGGCCGCGACCGCGTGGAGACCGAGGCGCTCGTGTTCGACAAGCCCCCCATGGAGGCCGTGAAGGTGGTCGTGCCCGATCCCGCGGGCGGCGCCGAGCATGTGGTGGAGGTGCTGGAGCCGACGTCCGAGCAGTTCGCCGCACGGCTGCGCAAAACGGCCAAGGAGCGCCGCAAGTGGGCGCGCCGTGAAGGCGTGTCGTGCTACCGCGTGTACGATGCCGACCTGCCCGACTACGCCGTGGCCATCGACGTGTATCCGGGCGCGGGCGATGCCGAGGGCAACCTGTACCTGCACATCGCCGAGTACGCGGCGCCCTCCACCATCGATCCCGGCAAGGCGCAGCGCCGCTACGACGACGTGCTGGCGCTCGCGCCCGTGGTGCTGGGCGTGCGCCCCGACCACGTGTTCTCGAAGGTGCGCCGCCGCGACAAGGGCGGCAGCCAGTATCGCGACTCGAGCCGGCGCTCCTACGTCACCCAGGTGCGCGAGGACGGCTATCTGTTCGAGGTCGATCTGGTCGGTTACCTGGATACAGGCCTGTTCCTCGACCATCGTCTCACGCGCGAGCTGGTGGGGAAGAAGGCCGAGGGAAAGCGCTTCCTCAACCTGTTCGCCTACACGGGTTCGGCGAGCGTGCATGCAGCCGGTGGCGGCGCCAAGAGCACTGCGACGGTGGACTTGTCGCAGACCTACCTCGACTGGGCCGCTCGCAATATGGCAGCCAACGGCTTCGAGGGGGAGCAGCATACCTTCGAACGCGGCGACACGATGGCGTGGATCACCGAAGCGCGCCGCACCGGCCGCCGCTTCGACCTCGTGTTCGTCGATCCGCCCACGTTCTCCAACTCCAAGGCCATGGGCAAGCGCACGTGGGACGTGCAGCGCGACCATGTGGAGCTGCTCATCGGCGTGTCGCGCCTGCTGTCGGAAGAGGGCGAGGCCGTGTTCTCGTGCAACCTCCGTTCGTTCAAGCCCGACGAGGAGGCGCTGGCCAAGTACGGCGTCACGCTCGAGGACATCACGGCGCAGACCATTCCCCACGACTTCGAACGCAACCCCCGTATCCATAAATGCTACCTGGTTAAAAGAACCCAGTAACCCGTCTTCCTGTTCCTCGACGCGGCGTACGGGCTGTCGACGGTGCCGGTGATGGCGAAAAAGCATCGAATTCGGAAATCTCGCACCGGCTTTCGCGGACGCCGGTCGGCTTCCTTTTGCGAAACGCCTGGTCGCGCAGTCGCCTTTCCTGCATGCACTGTTCCGAGTGTGTCCGAAAGGACGCGGCGGTTTCCAAATTCGACGTCTTTTCGTCATTTTCAGCCCGATGCGCTGCAGCGTCGGGCTTTTGCTCGGTCTTATCGTATTGCAAGATATTCGCAGATCAGATATATTTAGTATTGCTAGGTGATAGAGGGAAGGGTTCGGAATGCAGCTCCGGTTCGCGCAGCAGATGAAGAAGGGCGCGCTCGACATGCTCGTCTTGAAGCTGCTGCAGCACGAGGAGAAATACGGCTATCAGCTGATCAGCGAGCTTCGCGACCGCTCGAACGGCGCGCTCGCGCTCAAGGAGGGCACGCTGTACCCCATCCTCTACCGGCTTGAGGACGGCGGCCTCGTGACCAGCCGCATGAGCGCGCACGTTGCGAAGGAGCCCGCGCGCAAGTACTACGCGATCACCGAGGCGGGGCGCGACGCGTTGCGCGAGATGTACGAGATCTGGAACGAATTCGACGGACATGTGCGGTCGATCATGGAGGAGGAGCGATGAACAAGGAATCCTATGTGAAGGCGGTTGCGAAGCGTCTGACCTGCTCGAAAGCGCGCCAAGCCGAGTTCGTGCGCGACCTCGAATCCGACATCGCCGCTGCTCTGTCAGCAGGCGAGACCTGGGAGCAGGTGGAATCCCGCATGGGCGACCCGCGTCAGGTGGCGCAAGAGTTCAACGAGGATCTCTCCGAAGCGGAGCGAGCCGCCGGCAAGAAACGCAAGCGCACCAAGACGATAGCTATCGTGGCGACCGTCGCGGTGGCCGTGGCGGCGATCATCGGAGCCGCGACCTGGTGGGCATCGCCGAAAACCGCCCCTGCGGGGCAAAGCTCCCACCAAACCGAGCAGCAGGTAATCGAGCGTGCGCAGGAGGTGGTCGCGCTGCTCGACGCGGGCGATTACGAAACGCTGCAGTCGATGTCGATCGACGAAATGAAAGCGGGTCTCAACGCCGAGATGATGGAGCAAGCGAGGGAGATCACGGTTCCCGGTGATTGGGGTGCCTTCGGGTCGTTCGGCAATGCGTACGCGACGGAGATCTCGCAATCCGGGCAGGTGTTCGATGTGGTGGAGGTCGTCGCCGTGTACGAGAAAGCGACGGTAACGTACGGCATCAGCTTCCTGAACGGCGAAGAGCTTGCCGGAATTCGTATGAGGTAGGCCCATCATGGAAACGTTCATCGCCCTCATCGTCGTCGGTGTTCTCATGTGCGTGTATGGCGCGTTCGTGTTCGCCGGCAATGTGAAATGCTTCAGCATCCTCGCCGGGGGAAACAACTTTCTGGCGCTCAACCCGAGCGAGGCGCAGTATCGCCGGGAGGCTCGACGCTCAGGTGTGGCCATCTTCCTGCTCGCGATCGATTTTTGGTGCTTCGGGGCGTGGAGCTACGCCCAACAGGACGACGCGGTGCGCACGGCGTGCTTGGTCATCGGCATCGCGGCGGCCTTGGGCGTCGCCGTGCTCATCGTTCTTTCGCTGAAGACGCATGTCGACGTATTGAAGGAGCATCATGGGTGAGCCGATGAGGTTCGCGGGGAAAGTGGACGGGTGGTATTACGCGTTGACGGTGGGCGTCAACGTCATGCTGGCGTGGCCGCTCACGTCGTTCTTCGCCGATCCTGCGAAAGAGGGCGCGTTCATAAGCGCCGTCGTCTGCTCGCTGTGCCTTGTCCTCTGCGACATCTTCATCATCCCTACGCTTCTTCGCAACTACGTCGAGTTCGACGGGAAGGGCAACCTGCTCATCGTGTTCGGCTTCCAGAAGGCGACGTATCCCGTCTCGAAGATCCGCCGGTTGCGCGAGACGTCCAACCCGTTGGCTTCCCTGGCGGCGTCGTTCGACCGCATCGAGCTGCGCATCGGCTACGAGGAGCTGATGATCGCCGTCAAGGACAAGGAAGAATTCTTCGCCGAGATCGAGCGGCGGTGCCCCCAGGTCGAGATCGTGCGAAGGGCCTCCGTTTCCAAGTCCAGGTGAGCTCCGGGCGACCCGGCGACCGCCGCATAAAAAACCGGTTGCGCGAGTCGTAGCGCAACCGGTTTCGATTTTCCTGGTGGGCCCAGCAGGGCTCGAACCTGCAACCAAGGGATTATGAGTCCCCTGCTCCACCATTGAGCTATAGGCCCGTAAAGCGTCCCGCTATTCTATCCCAAAACGGGCACCGATGCCAAGGGGATATCCGCAAGCCGATGCAAATCCTCTTCGAGAAATTTTCGAAAAAGGGGCTTGCGCGTATTCGAAACTACCGGTAGAATACTCAAACGTTGCGAACGACGCAACCGAAACGGTCGCTTGGCTCAGCGGGAGAGCATCGCCTTCACACGGCGGGGGTCACAGGTTCAAATCCTGTAGCGACCACCATGAATTCAAAAGCCTTCCTTTCGGAAGGCTTTTTCATATCCTCACGCTTTCAGCGTGAACTTCCAAGCGCAATTGCAGGAGTCGTCCGTCATATCGGGGAAACAGCTCAGGCATTCGCAGGAGATGCGGTCGTCGATGCTCTCGGCGAACACCCCGTACTCCACCACGCCCACGCTGCGGCAGGGATGGAACCCCATGCCTTTGCGCTTGCGCGCGTTCTGCACGCGGCAGTCGACGATGCGGTAGGTCAGCTCGTCGCCTTCCACGAGGATCTCGTCGACGTTCGCGGCCGACTGGCAGCGCAGCGCGAGCGCGCGGGCCAGACCCTCGATGCCGGGGCGCTCGTCCAGCCCGAGGAACTTCTTGATGCGTCGCGCCTCCGACACGCTGAAGCGCCGCCACGCCTCGATGTCATGGCGCACGGCCGTGTCCATGCCCTCTTCTCGTTCGAGGGACTGAAACCAGGTGCCGTCGAGGGCGATGAGGTTCTTCGCGTATATCTCCAGAAGCTCGACGAGCTCGTCTTTCCCAAGGTTGCGCTAGGTGTCGTTCATGTGGGTGCTCCATCTTCTCGCTTTGGCTGGCGCGTATATCGCGTACGTAGGAATTATACTGCGCGCGAGCGGCTCCGGTTTTCCTCCCGCATTCCTCAAATGGGCGGATCTATGGGTCTCGCCCTTCAGGTCGAGCGCAGGGCGGGCGTTCGGGCGGGCTGCCGGAGCTTCGGCGATTGCTGTACCGAACGGCGAAAACCGTTATACTGAATCGTTGCAACCATCCAACGAAGAGCTTCGATCAACGGAGAACCGACACTATGAGCATCGATAGTTTTGAAGCGAGCCGCAAGCGCTCCGACGAGATCCGCGCCGATCTTCCCATCCACCCCGAGAAGTACACTATGCTCACGGGCGACCGTCCCACGGGCCGTTTGCACATGGGCCACTACTTCGGCACCATCCGCGAACGCGTCGCGCTGCAGGACATGGGCATAACCACGCGCATCATCATCGCCGACTACCAGGTGATCACCGATCGCGACACCACCGAGCACATCCAGGACAACGTGTACAACATGGTGGTGGACTACCTGGCCTGCGGCATCGATCCCGAGAAGACCATCATCTTCACGCATTCGGCCGTTCCGGCGCTGAACCAGCTCATGCTGCCTTTCCTATCGCTTGTCACCGAGGCCGAGCTTCTTCGCAACCCGACCGTGAAATCAGAGATGGACGCGTCGGGCCATGCGCTCACGGGGCTTCTGCTCACGTATCCGGTGCACCAGGCGTGCGACATCCTGTTCTGCAAGGGCAACATCGTGCCGGTGGGCAAGGACCAGCTGCCGCACATCGAGCAGACCCGCCAGGTTGCGCGCCGTTTCAACGAGCGCTACGGCCACGTGTTCCCCGAGCCCGAAGGCGTGCTGAACGACGCGGTGGAGATCCCCGGCCTCGACGGGCGCAAGATGTCGAAGAGCTACGGAAACGCCATCAGCCTGTCGCTGACCGCGGAGGAAACCGCCAAGCTCATCAAGAAGTCGAAGACCGACGCCGACCGCATGATCACCTACGACAAGGAGAACCGCCCCGGCGTGTCGGCGCTCCTCACCACCGCCGCGCTGTGCACGGGCCGCACCGAGGTCGACATCGCCGAAGAGATCGGCGACGGCGGGTCGGGCACGCTCAAGAAGTACGTCACCGAGAGCGTAAACGAGTTCCTGGCGCCCATCCGCGAGCGTCGCGTGCAGCTGGCCGGCGATATGGACTACATCAAGGACGTGCTGCACGAGGGCAACCGCCGTGCCAACGAGATCGCGAACGCTACGCTCGATGAGGTAAGAGAAGCCATGAACATGGTTTATTAGACTTTTTGGCTTATGACCTGGCCTTATCATTGGAAATCTTGCAAGTGCCCAATTTTTGAAAATTCGGTATTGCGAAATGATGAGGTTCCGGTATAATCTTCACTTGCGCGATCAAGGGCGCACATTCCTCGGTAGCTCAACGGCAGAGCATCCGGCTGTTAACCGGAGGGTTGTAGGTTCGAATCCTACCCGGGGAGCCAGAATTTAACGGCAGGCCAGACGAACAGTCTGGTCTGTTTTTTTATTCCGTCGCATTCGGTATCGCATCGCCTGTCGCATCCGGCACCTTTCGCCTCGCGCACTTCGAAAAGTGCTGATCTTGTGTGCGAGCAAGTATCGGGCTCTGCTCCTCGGATTCTCCGTTGCAGGGCTTATACTGAGGTAGGCGACAACACGTCGCTTATGATCGCAACGCTGACAACACGGTTGCATGCGTCGCAGTATGAGCCCTTCGGGGTGGAAAGCTAGGTTTGTATGTCTCAAGGTACGGTTAAGTGGTTCAGCTCTGAAAAAGGTTACGGCTTCATCTCCCAGGAGAACGGCGAAGACCTGTTCGTCCATTTCAGCGAGATTCAGGGCGACGGCTACAAGAGCCTCGACGAAAACGCCAAGGTGGAATTCGTGATCGCGTCCGGTTCCAACGGCAAGAGCCAGGCCACGCAGGTGTGCGTGCTCTAAAGCTCTGAACGCATGAACGAGCAAAAGCGGCCCTTAGGGGCCGCTTTTTTTGCATGCAAGGCCGGGCTCTGCGGATCACGCTTCGCCGCGCAGCTTCTTCTCGCAGTCATGGATGGTCTTGTCGTAGTTGTCGATCTTGAAGTTCAGGCGATCGAGGCCGGCCTGCATCTCGGCGATGCGCCGCTCCACGAGCGCGCGTTGCTCCTCGAGCAGCGTTTTGCGCGCTTCGAGAGTCGAATCGCCCTGGTCGTACAGCGCCATGTACTCGATGAGCGCCTCGATGGACACGCTGGCGGCCCGCATGCACTTCGCGAACTGCACGCGCGCGCAATCTTGCTCGCTGTAGTCGCGGATGCCGCTTGCCGTGCGGGTGACGTTCGGCAGCAGGCCGATGCGTTCGTAGTAGCGCAGCGTGTCGGCGGACAGGCCGTATTCCTTGCTCACTTCGGCGATCTTCATGGGAAGCTCCTTACCTCGTAGGTGCATTGAACCACATGGAGCCCGCTCCAAGTCAAGCGATGGCAGGCAAGTCGGTTCGGATTCGCGTGTTCCCTTGACTTGGAGTCCGCTCAAAGGACTAGGATGGGTTCGTCAGACTGGGCAAGGCGGGAGACGGCAGGATGCCGGACAAGCCTTCCGGCGAAAAGGAAGGATGCATCATGGACATGAAGGAGAGCTTGGGCCCTGCAGCGGTGTTTCCGCTGGGCGAGGAGAACGAGGCGTACGCGCAGTACTTCGTCGGCACGAGCTATCTGGCGCCGCTGACCGGGGCGGATGCGGGCGTGAGCGTGAGCAATGTGACGTTCGAGCCGGGATGTCGCAACAACTGGCACGTGCACCATGTCGGAGGCCAGATCCTGCTGGTCACGGGCGGGCGCGGCTACTACCAGGAATGGGGCCGGCCCGCGCGCGAGCTCAAGCCGGGCGATGCGGTGAGCATCCCGCCCGAAACGAAGCATTGGCACGGGGCGGCGTCGGACAGCTGGTTCTCGCACGTGGCCATCGCCGTGCCGGCCGAAGGCGCGTCGAACGAGTGGCTGGAGCCCGTTGCGGATGAGGAGTACGCCGCGCTGGCATAGCGCTCGCGGCTGCTCGCGGCTCGCGCCGATATAGGAGCTTTCTGCGATTGAAGAAGCCGTTTCGTCGCAAACGGCTTCTTCCGGTATCATAGACAAGTTGCGCCTGCGGGCGCAGCCATGCACCGAACCGCAAGCAGAAAGCGCGCACGCACCATGATCATGCAACTTGAACATATCTCGAAGTCGTTCGGAGGGCGCCAGCTCTTCCACGACGTGACGTTCCGCCTGGAGGAATACGAGCGCCTGGCGCTCGTGGGCCCGAACGGCGCCGGCAAGACCACTATGCTCAACATCATCTCGGGCGCCGAGGATCCCGACGAGGGTCGCGTGCTGTTCGCGAAGGGCGCGCGCGTGGGCTACCTCGAGCAGGAGGCCATCGAGATGGCCGACCAGCCCATCTTCGAGGAGGTCATGTCGTCTCAGGTTGAGGTGCTGGAGGCCGAGCGCCGTTTGCACAAGTTGGAAGCCGAGCTGGGCGAGGCTCCCACGCCGCAGCAGCTTGCCGCCGCCGGGCGCGCCCGCGACGCTTACGAGGTGCTGGGCGGCTACACCATCGAGGCGAAGGTGCGCAGCGTCATGTTCGGCCTGGGCTTCAAGGAGGGCGATCTCTCGCGCTGCACCACCGAGTTCTCGGGCGGCTGGCAGATGCGCATCGCGCTGGCGAAGCTGCTCATCCGCAACCCCGAGGTGCTGCTGCTCGACGAGCCCACCAACCACCTCGACCTGGAGAGCGTGAAGTGGCTCGAGGGATTTTTGCGCGGCTACGCCGGCACGGTCATCGTGGTCAGCCACGACCGCGCGTTCATGGACAACATGGTGGACCGCGTGGCCGAAGTGGACAACGGCCAGGTGAACCTGTACAAGGGCAACTACTCGGCCTACCTCAGGACGCGCGAGGAGCGTCTTGAGCGCTTGCGCGCCGAGGCGGCGAAGCAGGCCGAGGAGATCGCCCATATGGAGGCGTTCATCGAGAAGTTCCGCTACAAGGCCACGAAGTCCAAGCAGGTGCAGGATCGCGTGAAGAAGCTCGAGAAGATCAAGCGCGTCGAGCTTCCCGAGGAGAAGAAGACCGTCAAGTTCAACTTCAAGCAGCCCCCGCGCACGGGCGACGAGGTGGTGCGCGCCCGCGGCCTCGTGAAGCGCTACGGCGACAAGGCCGTGTACGACGGCTTCGACTTCACCATGTACCGCGGCGACAAGATCGCGCTCGTGGGGCCCAACGGCGCGGGCAAGTCGACGCTGCTCAAGATGATCGCGGGCGCCATCGAGCCCGATGCGGGCACCATCGAGTACGGCGTGCACGTGTCGAAGACCTACTACGCGCAGCACCAGCTGGAGGAGCTGCATCCCGGCAACACCGTGTTCGAAGAGCTCGACCGCGTGGCGCCGGGTTGGAGCGTCTCGCAGGTTCGCACGCTTCTGGGCGCGTTCCTGTTCACGGGCGATGCGGTGGACAAGAGGGTGAGCGTGCTGTCCGGCGGCGAGAAGAGCCGTCTCGCGCTGGCGAAGATGCTGGTGGCCCCGCGGCCGCTTCTGTGCCTCGACGAGCCGACGAACCACCTCGACATCGCCAGCGCCGACATCCTGGAGCAGGCGCTCAAGGTGTTCGAGGGCACGATACTCTTCATCACGCACGACCGCCACCTCATCCGCGGGGTGGCGAACCGCATCGTGGAGATCGAGCCCGGGCGCGCGACGAACTACGACGGCGACTACGACTACTACCTGTTCAAGAGCGGACAGCTGGACGGCGACGGTCCTAGCGGCCCGTCGCTTGTGGACGAGATGCTGGACGAGGGCCCCAAGGCGAAGGCGGCGGGGAAGGCCAAGGAGCAGAAGGCGAAGCCGGTCGCGAAGGCGCCGGCTGCGGCGAGCGGGTCCCAAGCCGAGCTCACGGCGCCGCGCGCGAGCTCTCCTAAGACCAAGGAGCAGAAGCGTCGCGAGGCTGAAGCGCGCAACCGCGCCTACGCCGCGCTCAAGAACCATCGCAAACGCATCGCCGAGCTGGACAAGCAGATGGAGCGCGACAACGCGCGCATGGCCGAGCTGCTGGAGCTCATGGCGGACCCTGCCTTCTACATCAACGAGGACGCCTCGTCCGATGCCGTGGCCGAGCATGCCAAGCTCAAGCAGCGCCTGGCCGCAGCCGAGGAAGAATGGTTCCTGCTCACCGAGGAACTGGAGGAAGAGATGGCGAAGCAGGCGGAACAGCTGTGACGCAGTCTTTGAGCATCGTGCTGGTCGAGCCGGAGATTCCGCAGAACACCGGCAACATCGCGCGCACGTGCGCCTGCACGGGAGCGCGGCTGCACCTCGTGGAGCCCATGGGGTTTCGCCTGACGCAGAAGAACCTGGCGCGCGCGGGATGCGACTACTGGGACGAGGTGGACATCGTGCGCTGGCCGTGCACGGAGGCCTTCTTCGAGGCTCATGCGGCCGACGAGTTGCACCTGTTCACCGGACAGGCTCGTCGCGGGTTCGGCGACGTGGCGTACGGGGAGGGATCCTTCCTCGTGTTCGGTCGCGAGAGCCGGGGCCTGCCCCTCGGCCTCATCGAGGCGCACGCGAGCCGCTGCGTGCGCATCCCCATGCGCGAGGGCCTGCGCAGCCTCAACCTGTCCAACGCCGTGGCGGTGGCCGCCTACGAGGCCCTGCGCCAGCAAGGGTGGCCGGGGCTGGGGTAGGAGCTGCAGGTTGACTCAGCCGTCCAAGCGGGCATTTTCGCGCTTTAGCAAGATAAAGCGCGCGGAGGACGTGGAACGCGTGTATACTTGACCGCATTGTCTGCGTCACGTATCAAGGAGGTCGTTCCCATGGCTCGAGTGTACAACTTCTCCGCCGGTCCCGCCGTTCTGCCCGAGGAGGTGCTGCGCGAAGCCGCTGACGAGATGCTCGACTACCGCGGTTGCGGCATGTCCGTCATGGAGATGAGCCATCGCTCCAAGCCCTTCGCCGCCATCATGGAGGCCGCCGAGCAGGACATCCGCGACCTCATGGACATTCCCGACAACTACCGCGTGCTGTTCCTGCAGGGCGGCGCGTCCACGCAGTTCGCGATGATCCCCATGAACCTCATGAAGAACAAGGTGGCCGACTACATCGTCAGCGGCTCGTGGTCGAAGAAGGCGTTCAAGGAAGCGAAGATCTTCGGCGATGCCCGCTGCGTCGCCTCCTCCGAGGACGAGAACTTCAGCTACGTGCCCGACGTGCGCGCCCTCCAGCTGTCCGACGACGCCGACTACGTCTACATCTGCCAGAATGAGACCATCTACGGCACCGTGTACCACGAGCTGCCCGACACGAACGGAAAACCGCTGGTGGCCGACGTGTCGTCGTGCTTCCTGTCCGAGCCCATGGACGTGTCGAAGTACGGCCTCATCTACGGCGGCGTTCAGAAGAACATGGGCCCGGCCGGCGTGACTATCGTCATCATCCGCGACGACCTCGTGTCCGAGCCTTTGCCCGGCACGCCCACCATGCTGCGCTACGACACGCATGTCGACGCGAAGAGCCTGTACAACACCCCGCCCGCGTACGGCATCTACATGTGCGGCAAGGTGTTCCAGTGGCTGAAGGCGCAGGGCGGCCTCGAGGCCATGAAAGAGCGCAACGTTGAGAAGGCGCAGCTTCTGTACGACTTCCTCGACCAGAGCGCGCTGTTCAAGGGCACCGCGCGCAAAGAGGACCGCTCCATCATGAACGTGCCGTTCGTCACCGGAAGCGACGAGCTGGACGCGAAGTTCGTCGCCGAAGCGAAGAAGGTCGGCATCGAGAGCATCAAGGGCCACCGCAGCGTGGGCGGCATGCGCGCCAGCATCTACAACGCCATGCCCCGCGAAGGCGTCGAGGCCCTCGTGAAGTTCATGGGCGAGTTCGAGCGCGAGAACGCGTAGGCGGCACGAAGCGCTTGCAATCGAAGAAGCGCCCGGCCGAACGGTCGGGCGCTTCTCATTGGGGCGATGGTGGACCGGGGCTCCTAGTACGCGCTCCAGCCGCCGTCGATGGTGAGGGTCTCGCCGTTGATGAAGCCGGCCTGGTCGGAGGCCAGGAACACCGCGGCGGCGGAGATCTCCTCGGGGGTGCCGGAGCGGGTGGCGCCGGCGTAGCCCGTCGTTGCCTTCGCCATGCCGCGCTCGCTGGGCTGGCGCATCCCGACGCCGATGTTGGTCTGCGTGTTGCCGGGGCAGATGGCGTTGCAGCGGATGCCGGTGTCGGCGTACATGAACGCCACGTTCTTCGTCAGGCCCACGACGGCGAATTTCGAGGCCGTGTAGGCGCAGCCTCCTCGTCCGGCGCACAGGCCCGACAGCGACGCGGTGTTGATGATGACGCCGCCCTCGCCGCGCTCCATGTAATAGCGAACGGCCTTGCGCGTGCCGTACATGACGCTGTTGAGGTTCACCTTCATGAGGCGCTCCCACACGTCGTCGTCCATCTCGGCGATGGGCAGCAGGTTGTCCATGATGCCGGCGTTGTTCACGATGATGTTCATCTGCCCGAACGTCTGGACGGCGCGGTCGACCATGCCCTCCACGTCGTCTCGGCTCGACACGTCCACCTTGACGACGTCCAGCTTGTCTCCGTACTCGGCCAGCTCCTGCTTGAGCGCGGCGAGAGCCTCCTCGTTGAGGTCGGCGGCCAGACAGCTTGCGCCCGCCTCCAGGAAGCGTTGGACGATGCTCTTGCCGATGCCGGAAGCGCCTCCGGTGATAACGGCGGTCTGACCTGCGAGAACGGGGTTGTGGCGTGCTTCTGACATGGCGATGGCTCCTTTTCGCGATCGGGAAATCATGCACGAAGCGTACCATGCGCGCCGGGTCGCGCTGAACCGGTTCCGCGGCGAAAGGCCTGTTCGGCGCTGAACGCGGGGCTCGCGCGACACGAGCGGCGCGAAAACGTTTTCCAGCGGCGCTGGCGCCGGGCATCTTCGCTCCAAAAACACGCCTCAGCGACTGAGGCGTGTTTTTGGAGCGAAGATGCGTTTCCGCATGCCGAGTCCGGCTTCGCGGCGTTCGCTCCTTGTGAAGTTTCCCTCCCGGCGCACGTCGCCCTCTGCGGTTGCGGTAGACTGATCGCACTATGATTTCGATACCCTACCTCATATGCTCCATTCTGAGCTTCGTGCCCGCCATCGTGTGCCACGAGGCGTGCCACGGCTTCGCCGCCTACAAGCTGGGCGATCCCACGGCTAAGCGCGCGGGACGGCTGTCGTTCAACCCGCTCAAGCACATCGACCCCTTCGGCACGGTGATCATGCCGCTTCTGCTCATGGCCATGAACATGCCCGTGTTCGGCTACGCGAAGCCGGTGCCGTACAATCCCGCTTACTTCAAGGACCCGCGCAAGGGCGACCTCATCGTGGGCCTCGCCGGGCCTGCGGCCAACCTCGTGCTGGCCGTCCTGGGCGCAGTCGTGTACACGCTCGTCATGCTCGTGCTGCCGGTGAGCGCGCTGGCGCAGAACGACGTCTTCTACTACTTCCTCACGTTGTTCCTTCCCATGTTTTCGCTCATCAACCTGTACCTCATGTTCTTCAACCTGCTGCCCATCCCGCCGCTGGACGGCTCGTCCATCTTCGCGTTCTTCCTGCCGCAGAAGTATCTGCCGCAGTATTACAAAGTGCAGCGCTACGCGATGCCGGTGTTCCTCATCGTGGTGCTCCTCGTGCCGTACGTGCTGCATTTCAATCCTATCGGCATCTATCTGGACGCGACGGCCGGCAACGTGTTCGACCTGCTGTTCTCCTTTGGCAGGTAGCAGGGCGGCTCCATGTCGTACAAGGTTCGCATAGACAGCTTCGAGGGGCCGTTCGACCTTTTGCTGTACCTGGTCAGCCGGCAGAAGGTGGATATCGGCGCTATCTCCATCACGCAGATCGCCGACCAGTACCTTGCCGAGGTGTCGCGCATGGACAACCTCGATCTCGACGTGGCAAGCGACTTTCTGTTGGTGGCTTCCACGCTGCTGGAGATCAAGGCCGAAAGCCTGCTGCCGCGCGAGCGCGACGCGGTGGCCGAAGAGTTCGAGGAGCTGGCGCCCAGCGAGGCGCGCGACATCCTCGTTGAGCGTCTGCTGGCCTACAAGCAGTACAAGAACGCTGCCAGCGCGCTGCACATGCGCTTCGTGTCCGAGGGACGCATGCATCCGCGCCCGTTCGGGCCCGACGCGTGCTTCCTGAACCTCATGCCTGACTACCTGAAGGACGTCACGATGGACGGCCTGGCGCTGCTGGCCGCCCGCGCCTTCGCGCGCCGCGACGTGTTCCTGCTGGAATCGGAGCACATCGCTGCGAAGCCCATCCCCGTGGAGGTGCACGTGCGTGCCATCCACCAGCGCATCCAGAACAAGAAGACGCTGCGCTTCTCGGAACTGGTGGACGAGCGCACGCCGGTGCCGGTGGTGGTGGTGACGTTCCTGGCTGTGCTCGAGCTGTACAAGCGCGCCATGGTGAAGATCGAGCAGGCCGAGCTGTTCGGCGATATCGACATACGCTACATCGAAGGGTCGGGCGAGCTCGTGCTCACGGGCGATGACTCGCTGACCTCGGTGGAGGAGGGGTAGGATCCATGTTCCAAGGCTTGCAGGACAACCAGCTGAAGGGCGCGATCGAAGCCATGCTGTTCGTCACGGACGAGCCGGTGGGCACCATCGCGTTGGCCGACATGCTGGAGGTAGAGCCTGGCCAGGCGGAACGCGCGCTCGTGGAGCTGCGGGATCAGCTGGAAGGCGAGAACCGCGGCATCCAGTTGCGCGAGGTGGCCGGCGGCTGGCGGCTGTACACGCACCCCGCCTACCACGAGCTCATCGAGCGCTACGTGCTGTCGTGGGACACGCGCAAGCTGTCGCAGGCGGCCATGGAGACGCTCGCCATCGTTGCGTACCTGCAGCCGGTGACGCGCTCGGGCGTGGCCTCGGTGCGCGGCGTGAACTCCGACAGCTCCATCAACTCGCTCGTTGAGAAGGGGCTCGTGCGCGAGGCGGGCGTAGCCGACGCGCCTGGCAACCCCACGCTCTACGCCACCACGCGCGCGTTCTTGGAGAAGTTCGGCCTGCGCTCGACGGCCGACCTGCCCGACCTCGACCAGTTCGCGCCCGACGACGACACGCGCGCGTTCATACGCGAGCGCCTGAGCGCCACGCGCGAGGACGCGTTTGTCGCCGATGACGCGCGCCTGGACGGCGATGAGGCCGATCCTCTGGACGGCGTGCGCTTCGAGCTGGACGACGAAGGACCGGGGAGCATCGCGGAAAGTCCGCGCGAGGAAGCGGCCTCCGACGCGGCTCAGCAGATGCTCGCCGAGGCTATGGCCAGCGGGTTCGGGCTCGTGGAGAAGATCGACTTCGACAAGCTGACGTTCGAGACGGACGATGAGTAGGCTTTCCGCGCTCGGCGCCGTGCGTCTTGCGTCGTCGTCTCGAACGACGGGTTTCCGAAGATCGGAGGCGGGAGGTGAGCGACATGGGAGAGGTATCCGATTGCGAGAGCCGCATCGTTCCCATGCGGTTGCAGAAGTTCCTTGCTCGGGCGGGGGCGGCTAGCCGGCGGGGGTCGGAGAACCTTATGACGGCGGGGCGCGTGACCGTGAACGGCAAGGTGGTGACCGAGCTGGGAAGCAAGGTGGATCCGCTCGTGGACGAGGTGGCGGTGGACGGCGCGGTCGTGCGCTTGGCCGACGGGCCCGTCACCATCATGCTGCACAAGCCGGCCGGGTTCGTCACCACCATGTCCGATCCGCAGGGACGGCGTACCGTGGCCGAGCTCGTGCCGACCGAGCGCTATCCGGGGCTGTTCCCCATCGGGCGGCTGGACTTCGATACGACGGGCCTGCTGCTGTTCTCCACCGACGGCGAGCTGGGCAACGGCCTGCTGCATCCGAAGCATCATGTGACGAAGCGCTACCTGGCCTGCGTCGAGGGTCGTCCGACCGAGCGCGATCTGGCGCTTCTGCGGCGCGGCATCGAGCTGGACGACGGCCCGACGCAGCCGGCCGACGTGCGCGTGGTGGAGGGCGGGGCGGCTCGCCATGCCGAGCGTCTGCTGGAGATCCCCGCCGCCGTGCCGCCGCGCTCCTCGAAGGAGTATGCGGCCGTGTGCGAAGGGCGCGCGACGCGGCGCTCCATCGTGCGCTTGGGCATCCGCGAGGGCCGTAAGCGCCAGGTGAAGCGCATGCTGGCCGCCGTCGGCCATCCGGTGCTGGCGCTTCATCGCGATTCGTTCGGCCCGCTCGAGCTGGGCGATCTGCCGCGCGGGGCGTGGCGCGCGCTCGATGCCGAAGAAGTGGCGGCGCTCCACCAGGCCATCGGACGTGCCGAATAATGCTAGAATGAAACCCGCAGGAGACCGCGCAGCGGGAGCCTGCGGAACACGGAATGAACCCCTATGCTAGAAAGGCGCTCCCGTTTCATGGCACACCAGCATACAACGCAACCTGATCAGGCGTTTCGCCGTATAGCGGTGGTAGGTTTCGGACTGGTGGGCGCCTCGTTCGCCGCCGCTGTGCGCGCGGCGTATCCCGACACGCGAGTGCTGGCTGTCGACATCGACGAACGCACGCTGGCCGAAGCCGTCGAGCGCGGCTGGGCCACGGACGGCGCGCTGCCGGACGATCCTGCGTTCGAACGCTTCGTCGGCGACGGCTGCGACCTCGTGGTGCTCGCCACGCCCGTCGGCGCGGCGGAGCGCTACTTCGAAGACCTCGCGCGGTGGGACTATCGCGGCATCGTCACGGACACCGCCTCCACGAAGGCGCGCATCACGGCTTTGGCCGAGCGCGTCCTGCCGCATCCCGAGAACTTCGTGCCCGGGCATCCCATGGCCGGCTCCGAGGTGAACGGCATCGAAGGCGCGCGACCCGACCTGTTCAAGGGCGCGCACTGGATCCTCTGTCCTGACGCCGACACGCCCGCCGAGCACTTCCCGCGCCTGCACGAGCTGGTCACCTCCATCGGCGCGCGCGTCATCGCGCTGCCGCGCGAGGACCACGACGAGGCGGTGGCCGTGGTCAGCCACGTGCCGCATATTATGGCGTCCTCGCTCGTGCAGCTGGCCAGCCGCCACGCCGACGACCAGCAGGCGCTCATGCGCCTGGCCGCCGGAGGCTTCAAGGACTCCACGCGCATCGCGGCCGGTTCGCCCGAGCTGTGGTGCGGCATCGCCTTCGACAACAAGGACGCGCTGTCCGACGGGCTCGACGAGATCCAGGGCATCATCGGCGCGTTCGCCGACGCGCTGGCATCCGACGACCGCGCGTCGCTCACTACGCTTTTGGCCGACGCGGCGGCCGCGCGCCGCGCGCTGCCGGCCGCCTGGGTGCCCTCGACGGAGCGTCTGCTGGAAGTGCGCATCCCCATGGAGGACCGTCCGGGCGTCGTGGCCGAGGTAACCACCGTCACCAGCTCGGTGGGGTGCAACATCCAGTCCATCGAGATCGACCACGTCACGGAGGACAGCGCCGTGCTCAGCCTCGTGCTTACCGACGAGGGCGATATCGGCCAGCTGTCAGCCCAGCTCATCAACGCAGGATTTTCAGTATCGTTCAGTCCCTTGACGGCAAAGGAGCATACCCATGTCGCATGAAGCAAACGCCACCGTCGTCAACCCGCTGCCGGCGCCCCTGCGCGGCTCGGCCTCGGTCCCGGGCGACAAGTCCATATCGCACCGCGCCGTGCTGTTCGCCGCCATGGCCGAGGGCACCTCGCGACTTTCGGGCGTGCTCGACTCCGAGGACGTGCGCTCGTCCATCAGGGCCGTAGGCCAGCTGGGCGCGCAGGTGTCGCTCGAGAAGCAGCCCGACGGCAGCTTGGCGGGAGGCGTCACGGGGTGGGGCGCCGCCGGCCCCTCGCAGCCCGAGGCTCCCATCGACTGCGGCAACTCCGGCACCACGGTGCGCCTGCTCATGGGCGTGCTGGCGCCGTGGAGCGTGCGCGTGGAGCTGACGGGCGACGACTCGCTGCAGCGCCGTCCCATGCGCCGCATCACCGCGCCGCTCATGAAGATGGGCGCGCGCTTCGAGCCCGAAGGGCGCGAGACGCTGCCGCTCACGGTGTGCGGCTCCGAGGGCCTGCGCGCGATAACCTACGACGCCCCCATGGCGTCGGCCCAGCTCAAAACCGCGGTGCTGCTGGCCGGCGTGTATGCGCGGGGCACGACGACGCTCAACGAGCCCTCGCCCTCGCGCAACCATACCGAGCTCATGCTGCCCGAATTCGGCGTGACCACCACAGCGGCCGACCGCACGGCCAGCGTGACGGGTCCCGCTGCGCTACGGGCCTGCGAGGTGCAGGTGCCGGGCGATCCGTCTTCGGCGGCGTTCCTCGTCTGCGCTGCCGTGTTGAAGCCCGACAGCTCCATCCAGGTGGAGAACGTCAGCTTGAACACCGCGCGCATCGGGTTCACGCGCACGCTCGAGCGCATGGGCGCCGATATCAGCGTGCGTCACACGGGAGCGGCGGGCAAGGAGCCCTACGGCATCGTTTCGGCGTGCTACACGCCGAACCTGCATGGGTGCGAGGTGCCGGCCGACAAGATCGCCACCATCGTCGACGAAGTGCCGGTGTTGGCGCTCGTGGCGGCTCACGCGCGCGGCGTCACCGTGTTCCGCGAGGTCAGCGAGTTGCGCGTGAAAGAGACCGACCGCCTGGCCGCCATCGTGGAGGGGCTTGAGACTCTCGGCGTGGACGCGTGGATCGACGGCAACGACCTGTTCGTGGAAGGCCAGCCGGGCTTGCAAGTGCCCGTCGGCGCCGCATTCGACTCGAAGAACGACCACCGTCTGGCCATGACCTGGGCGCTCGCCGGCCTGTGCGGCAACGCTCCCGTCGAAGTGGAGAACTTCGACTCCGTGAAAATCAGCTATCCGCAGTTCCTCACCGATATCGAAAGGTTGGCACGATGATCATTGCCATCGACGGCCCCAGCGGGGCCGGCAAGTCCACGGTCGCGAAGGCCGTCGCCCGCGAGCTGGGCTTCTCCTGCCTCGACACGGGCGCGATGTACCGCGCCGTCGCCTGGCGGGCGTTGCAGGACGGGGTTCCCTTCGACGACGACGAAGCGCTCGGCCGCCTCGCGCGCGCCCACGACATCGCCTTCGCGCACGAGGAGGGCGAGCCGGTTCCGCGCCGCGTTTCCATCGGCGGCATCGACGTGACCGATGCCATCCGCACGGCCGAGATCGACCGCGCCGTGAGCCCCGTGTCGGCCGCGCCCTCCGTGCGCGCGGCGCTCGTTGAGCAGCAGCAGCGCATCGGCCGCGCGGGCGATTACGTGGTGGAGGGCCGCGACATCGGCACCACCGTGTTCCCCGAGGCTCCGGTGAAGGTGTTCCTCACCGCATCGGCTGAGGAGCGCGCGCATCGCCGCGTGCGCCAGAACGTCGACCGCGGCGTGGGCTCCGTCGACTACGACGAGGTGCTCACCGACATCCGCCGTCGCGACGATCAGGACTCCTCGCGCGCCACCTCGCCTTTGCGCCCGGCCGACGATGCCGTGCGCCTGGATTCCACCGGCCGCTACATCGAAGAGGTCATCGAGGACATTTGCGCGCTCGCCCGCGAGAAGGGCGCGCGATGAGCCTGTTCCTCCCGTACGAGAAGATGTGGGACATGCCGCTGGGCGGCACGTCCGACGAGAAGCAGGTGCCGCACTGGGCCGGCAACCTCATCTGGGGCTTCTTGGCTTTCGTGTTCAAGATCTGCTTCCGCTACCGGGTCGACCACCGCGAGAGTTTGCGCGGTTTCAAGGACAAGACCGGGGTGGTGGTCGTCGGCAACCATACGTCGTTCCTCGACGTGGCGTTTATGTACCTGGCCGGACGGCCCTCGCAGTGGGTGCGCTTCCTCGGGCGCGAGAACCTGTTCGGCAACGCGCACGGCCTGGTGGGCCAGGTGCTGTCGCGCGTGGGCGCGTTTCCCATCAAGCGCGACGCGGCCGACCGCACCGCCATCAAGCGCGCCACGCGCATGCTAAAGAGCAACGAGATCGTGGGCATCATGCCCGAGGGAACCCGTCGCGGCAAAAGCGATCGCACGCCTGAACTGCACTCGGGAGCCGCGTTCATCGCGAAGATGGGGCACGCGCCCATCCTTCCCATGACCGTGCGCAACGCCGAGCACGTGAAGCACAAGGGCGAGCGCTTCCGTTTCCCGAAGATCACCATCGAGTACGGCGACCCCGTCCTCGTCGAGGACTTCGACTTCCTGCCGAAGGAAGACCGCTTGGACGGCTGCTCGTGGTACGCCATGCGCGAGTGCTTCGCGCTGTCGCTGAACGTGCCGCGCGAGCAGGTGGACATGCCGGCGCTGTTCCCCGGCGGCAAGGACTTCACGGCCGTGTTCGCCGAGCACCCCGTCCCGCATCATACGACGGCCGAGGTCGTCGCCGGCATCGAGGCCAAGGCGGCTGCGAAGGCGGCGAAGGCGGCGAAGGTTCAGGAGATCGCATGAGGGTGGTGAAGGCCCGCTACGCCGGGGCGTGCTACGGCGTGCAGCGCGCGCTCGACATGGCAGTCGAGGCCAGCGCCAGCGGCGAGGGCGCATCCACGTTGGGCCCGCTCATCCACAACCCGCAGGTGGTGGCCGAGCTGGCGGCGCGCGGCATCCGCGCGGTCGACGGCCCCGAGAACGTCGAGCGCGGCTCGGTGATCATCCGCAGTCACGGCGTGACCCCCGCGGTGCGCCGCGCGGTGGAAGAACGCGAGCTGCCCCTCATCGACGCCACGTGCCCGCACGTCGCTCGCGCACAGAAGGCCGCCGCCGAGCTTGCACGCCGCTGCGGCTGCGTCGTGGTGGTGGGGGAGGAGGGCCATCCCGAGGTGGAAGGCCTTGTGGCCTACGCGCGCGAAGCGGGGGGCGAGGTGTTCGTGGTCGCCGCCCCGGGCGACCTGCCTGCGAGCATCGAGGCGCCGGTGGGCATCGTCGTGCAGACGACGCAAACCCGCGAGGCGCTGGACGCGGTGGTCGAGGCGCTCGCCGCGCGCGGCATCCGGCCCGAGGTGAAGAACACCATCTGCTTCGCTACGCGCCAGCGCCAGGAATCGGCCGCGGCGCTCGCTGACGAGGTGGACGCCATCGTGGTCATCGGCGGCCGCAACTCGTCGAACACCACGCGCCTGGCCGACATCTGCGCCGCCGCGTGCCCGCGCACCCACCACGTGGAGGCGCCCGAGGAGCTGGATCCCTCCTGGTTCGTCGGCTGCGAGAGCGTCGGCGTCACCGCCGGAGCCTCCACTCCCGAAGACCAGATAGCCGCCATCGTGGAGCGTCTGGAGGCGCTGTGAGCGCGGATGCCGGAGCGCGTCCGATGCCGCCGGTGTACCCGTCGGGCGATATCGATCGCGAGGCGGCGGCCAGGCAGCGCGGCGGCTGCGGCGCGCTGCGCGAGGCGCCGCGGGCTCTCGTGATCGCCGTCGCGCCCGACAGCCCGGCCGACGATGCGGGGTTCGAGCCTGGATGCTACGTGACCACGGTGGACGGCAGGCCCGTGCGCGACCTCATCGACTGGCGCTGGCTTGCGGCCGACGACGTCATGGAGCTGGGCTACGTCGATCTCGACGGCGACGAGGGCGTCGTGGAACTGGAGCGCGAGGAGGGCGAGGACTGGGGCTTCGAGTTCGAAGGCGTCGTGTTCGACGGCGTGAGGCAATGCCGCAACGCCTGCACGTTCTGCTTCATGCGCCAGCTGCCCGACGATATGCGCTCCTCGCTCACCTTGCGCGACGACGATTTCCGCCTGAGCTTTCTCGCGGGCACCTTCGTCACGTTCACCAACCTGAAGCCCGAAGACGAACGGCGCATCGTCGAGCAGCGCATATCGCCTCTGCGCCTGTCGCTGCACGTGGCGGATCCGGAGGTGCGCCGACGCATGATCGGCAAGCACGCGCAGCACGGCGTCGACGTGCTGGAGCGGCTGCTGGAAGCGGGCATCGAGTTCCACGCCCAGATCGTGCTCGTGCCCGACCAGAACGACGGCGCCGTGCTGGAAGACACGCTTGCCTGGGCGTACGCGCGCCCCGGCATTCTCGACGTGTGCATCGTGCCGCTGGGATTCACGAAGCACCAGAGCGTCTTCGACCGCAGCTTCAACGACCCCGTGTCGTCGCGCGCGGTGATGGACCTCGTCATTGCGTTCCAACGGCGCGCTCTGGCCGAGCGCGGCAGCATGTGGGCCTTCCCGGCCGACGAGTTCTACCATAACGCCTACGGACCCGAGCTGATGCGGAACCTGCCGCCGTCGGAGCACTACGGCGACTTCGGCATGTTCGAGGACGGCGTGGGCATCATCCGCTCGTTCGTTGACGACTGGAAAAGGGCAGAGCGCGCGGGGCTCGTCGAGCGTTGCGCCGCGGCTCTGCGCGCCGCCGACGCGCGCGTCCACTACGTGGCCGGCTGCGCGACGCGCCACTTCCTGGGCCCGCTCATCGATGCGAGCCCGCTCAAGGGGCTGCTGATCCCGCTGTTCGTGAAGAACGAGTTCTTCGGCGGCAACGTGGACGTGACGGGACTTCTGTGCGGCTGCGACATGGCCGATGCCGTGCGTGCCGAGCGCGAGCGCGGCTTGCAGCTGGCGCTCATCCCGCGCGTCGTGTTCAACGACGACGCGGTAACGCTCGATGACATGAGTTTGGAGGATATGGAAAAGCGGGCGGGCGCGCGCATGTCCGTGGTATCCTGTAACGCATCGGATTATCTCCTCGAGATCATCCACCTGGTCGGACGAACCGATCCGACCTCCTGACCGCACCAACCGAAGCAATCTGCGAGGTAGCAATATGCCTTTACCCATCGTCGCGGTGGTCGGACGGCCGAACGTCGGCAAGTCCACCTTCGTCAACCGCATAGCCCAGGCCGACGAGGCCATCGTCCACGAGATGCGCGGTGTCACGCGCGACCGCTCCTATCATGAGGCCGACTGGAACGGCGTCGATTTCAAGCTCATCGATACCGGCGGCATCGAGATGGGCGATGACGACGCCTTCCAAGGCTCCATACGCAATCAAGCGCTGGCCGGCGCGAACGAGGCGGACGTCATCCTGTTCCTCGTGGACGGCAAGACCGGGGTCAACGCCGACGACGAGGCCGTTGCGCGCATCCTGCGCAAGACGTCCAAGCCCGTGTTCCTCGTGGTGAACAAGCTGGACACCCCGAACCGCATGGACGAGGTGTGGGAGTTCTACCAGCTGGGCCTGGGCGATCCGTGGCCGGTCTCGGCCATGCACGGCCACGGGACGGGCGACCTCTTGGACGAGGTCGTGAACGAGCTGAAGAAGGTGGACCTGCCCGCCGACGCCGACGAGGAAGACGGCATCAACGTGGCCATCATCGGCCGCCCGAACGCCGGCAAGTCGTCGCTCACGAACAAGCTCACCGCCAACGACCGCTCCATCGTCTCCGACGTGGCGGGCACCACGCGCGACGCCATCGACACCCATATCGTCCACGACGGCCAGCGCTACACCATCGTGGATACCGCGGGTCTGCGCCGCAAGAGCCAGATCGACGAGGACGTGGAGTACTACGGCTTCGTGCGCGCCATGCGAGCCATCGACCGCGCCAACGTTGCGCTGCTGGTCATAGACTCCACGCTGGGCCTCACCGATCAGGATCAACGCGTCGCCGGTTTCGCGGCCGAGCGCGGCTGCGCCATGGTCATCGTGCTGAACAAATGGGATCTCATCGAGGGGCCTGAGGCGAAGGCCGAGATCCGCGAGCGCATCGCCGACCGTCTCACGTTCGTAGGCTATGCTCCGGTCATCGCCATCTCGGCGCTCACGGGCAAGAAGGTCGATCGCATCTGGGACGCCGTGAACGCGGCCTATGAGAACTACAGTCAGACCATCCCCACGAACCGCCTGAACACGTGGCTCGCAGGCATCCGAGAGTTCGGCCACACGGTGAGCAAGGGCAAGGCGGTGCTGCGCATGAAGTACGTCACGCAGACGGCTACGTGTCCGCCGCAATTCACGTTCTTCGCGAACCGCCCCGACCTCGTGGACGACAACTTCGAGCGCTACCTCGAGAACCGCTTGCGCGAGAACTTCGAGCTCGTGGGTACGCCCATCAGGATCAAGTTCAAGAAGAAGGATTAGGGGTCATGGGGGATTTGCTGGTTGCGGCCGGCCTGTTCGTCGCCGCGTTTCTGTTGGGATCCATTCCCTTCGGGCTGATCATCTCGAAGGTGTTCTACCATACCGACCTGCGCGAGCACGGCAGCGGCAACATCGGCACCACCAACGCTATCCGCACGATGGGTAAGGTGGGCGGCTACGCCGTGTTCGTGCTGGACTTCGGCAAGGGCCTGCTATCGGGCGTATTGGCTTGGGCGTTCAGCATGCAGTTCCTGCCGGGCGGCGGCCTTGAGCCCGGCGCGCTCGTCACGTACGACACCATGCTGGCCGTGGCGTTCCTCGGCTGCGTGTGGGGCCATATCTTCTGCCCGTGGCTTGGCTTCAAGGGCGGCAAGGGGATCGCGGTGGCCGTGGGCTGCCTGTTCGTGACGTTCGGCTGGATCGGCGCCTGCCTCGAGCTGCTCATCTTCATCGTGCTCGTCGTGGCGACGAAGCGCGTGTCCGTCGGCTCCATCGCGGCGGCTGCGGCCTGCCCGTTCTTCGCGCTATACTTCTTCTGGGACGATTGGCTGGCCTGGCTGTTCTGCACCGTCGCCGGCCTGACCGTGGTCTGGGCGCACCGTGAGAACATCAAGCGTCTGCGAGCCGGCACCGAAAGCAGGATCGGCGACAAGGGCAAGAAGAAGGAAGCGTAGGGAACTCACATGAAGATCGCGGTTATCGGGGCGGGGTCGTGGGGGACGGCACTCGCGCAGCTGCTGGCATGCAACGGCAACGAGGTGGGGCTGTGGGCCCGCAAGCCCGAGGTGGTGGAGGCCGTCAACGCCTCGCATGCGAACCCGCGTTACCTGAGCGAGGTGGAGCTTTCCCCGCGCATCGTGGCTACGACCTCCTACGAGGAGGCCTTGGCGGGCGCGCAGGCCGCCGTCATCGTGACGCCGTCGAGCGTCATGCGCGATGTGGCCGGCGTGCTGGCCGAGGCGGTGGACGACGATTTCCCGGTGATCATCTGCTCGAAAGGCGTCGAGGAGGGAAGCGGCCTGCTGCCCGTGGAGGTGTTCGAGGCCGAGATGGGCAACGCGAGCCGCCTGGCCGTGCTGTCGGGGCCGAACTTCGCCGCGGAGGTTATCCGAGGCATCCCGTCGGGCACCGTCATCGCCAGCTCCAACGAGGAGACTGCGGCGTTCTTTCAGCAGCTGTTCGCGTCCGAGACGTTCCGCACCTACGTCAGCGACGACGTGTGCGGCGTGGAGCTGTGCGCGGCGTTCAAGAACGTGATAGCCATCGCAGTGGGCGTGTCCTACGGCCTGGGGTACGGCGACAACACGGCTGCCATGCTCATGACGCGCGGCTTGGCCGAGATGAGCCGCCTCGTCGTGCGCTGCGGCGGGCAGGCCATAACCTGCATGGGGCTGGCCGGCACGGGCGACCTCGTGGCCACGTGCACCTCCGAGCATTCGCGCAACCGTCGTTTCGGCAAGCTTCTGGCCGAAGGCGGCACGCTCGAGGAGTTCGCCGAGCAGACGCACATGGTCGCCGAAGGGGCGCTCGCGTGCAAGACGCTCAAGACCCTGGCCGACTGCTACGACGTGGAGCTTCCCATCACCGACGTCGTGCGCAGCATCGCCTGGGAGGGCGCCGACCCTCACGATGTGGCCAAGACCCTCACCAACCGTCCGCTCACCACCGAGTTCTACGGGCTCTAGCGCGTCAATCCACGCCGAGGCAACAAGGCGTTGACCGGGGGTTCACCGAACGCGCGAGCGTATTGTCGCACGGCCGCAGCGCGGGTACTCTAGTCCTTGCCAACCGAAAGGGCGGCTTTGACAATCTATCCGAGCGCCCGTCGTCTCGTCTCTCGTGTGAACCCCCCCTCTCTCTCACTCTCTCAAACCTTCGACGGGCCGTGAGCATGCGCACCTTCCCCCTTCTCCTCTGTGCGCACTGCATAGCCTCCCTCGGGTCCCCCCAACCCAAGGGAGGCTTTTTTACGCCCGCTCTTCGGCTTCCAAGTACTTCGACGCGTCCACGCCGAGCTTCGCCAGCTTCACGGCGCCGACCCATGGGGCGCCCGCGGAAGCGACGAGGCCCGGCTTGTAGGCGAGCATCGTCACGGTAGCATCGGCGGCGAACGTCGGCCGCGCCGCGGCTCCGGTTTGCGCCGAGAGGCCGCTGGGGACGTCTGCAGCCACGGCGAACGGGGCGTCCTTGGCCTTCGCAGGCAGCGAGCGCCGCGGCCGTTCGTGCTCGCCTCGCTCGTGCGTGCGCTTGCGATGCCGCCCGCGGCCCTTGCCGCGCTTCCCCTCGAAGCGCCGGCGGTTGGCGGCCCGTATCCACCCGGCGTACGGCTCGCGTACCTCGCCGCCGGAGAAACCGGTGCCCAGCAGCGCGTCCACCACGGCCTCGGCTTCGTCGACGGCATCGGCCAGCACGTCGGCGGCGGGCGCGCTGAGCACGGACAGCGGAAGGCAGTCCTCGGCGGCTCGGGCGAACGTTTCCAGCGCCGTGGAACGCGCCGGTTCAGCATGCAGGCGCTCGGCCAGGTCGGGGGCGACCAGCGTCACGGGGTAGCCGGCCTCCGCCAGCACGCGGGCCGCCACCCACCCGTCGCCGCCGTTGTTGCCCGATCCCGAAAGCACCACGACCGGCGCCGGGTCGGGCACCCAGGCGCGCACCTCGTCGGCCACGGCACGCCCCGCCCGGTCCATGAGCTCGGCAAGGGGCGTGCCGTCCTCGGCCACGGCACGCTCGAGCGCGGCCACCTCGTCGACGTCGAGCACGCCGCGGCGCTCGCGCGCCAGCTCCACGCCGGCCTCCGTCATGACGCGCGTTCCCGACAGCACGCCGTTCAGCATGACGAACGGCCGCTTCCTCGCGCCGGCTCGCGCGGCGCGCACGGCCAGCGACACGGCCCAGGCCGTCATGAAGGCCGTCCACGCCCCCACGACGGCCGCCCGGTGCTCGGCGGCGAACGCCGCAAGGGCGTTCATCTCGCCGACCTGTGCCGCGTCGAGATCCAGCACGCCGAACAGCAGCGAGAACGGCGCCCAGCCGAACAACGCCAACAGCCCGTAACGTGCGAGGTACTGGTACCAGCGCGCCGGGGTCGCGTCCGTCCTCACGATGCGCAGCCTCAGCAGCTTCTGCGCCAGCGTCTGCCCGCGGGTGAGTGCGGGAACCAGCGCGAAGAACGCTGCGAACGATACCGCGTCCGCGACCTGCACCGCCGTGCCCCAGCTCGCGCCGGCGGCCTCGACGGCCGCGCGAGCGCCCAGCGCTTCGGTTGCGGCCGTCGCCGCCCCGGCCGCAGCCAGGGCGATCGCCAGATCGATGAAGAACGACAGCGCGCGCTTCGTCACGCTGGCGCGCATGCCCGCCTCGCGCGCCTCCTCGTTCACGAGCCGGATGTCGGGCAGCACGCGCATCGCGGGCCCAACCGTCCAGAATCCGATCATCGCTCCCAGCGTGTTCAGCATGAGGTCGTCGACGTCGAACAGGCGGTACGGATGCTCGTAGAGGCCCCAGAGCCCGGTGAGCTGGGTCGTCTCGAACGACAGCGTCACCAGAAAACCGATGGCGAGCGTCTGCCACCACGTGCGGCGGAAATAGTAGCGCAGGTACATGCCCAGCGGCACCAGCAGCAGCACGTTGAAGAACGCCTCGTAGACGTACGGGTCGCGCAGCGCGGCCAGCCAGGTGGACGGATCGCTCGGCGAGAACGTCGTTTCGGCCAGGAACCCGTGCACGAAGTTGAACGGCACGAGCTGCGGCGTCTGCGCGTAGGGCACGACGGCCGAGCGGTCTTCGGGCAACGGCAGCAGCACGAGGAAGTACGCGCATAAGAGGTAGAACGCGAACGAGTACACCACGAGCGTGCGCAGCCAGGGTATGGAGCCGAACCTGCGGTACTGGTAGATCATGTAGGGAAGGGTGATGAAGAAGGCGATCAGCGGAAACGAGAGCGCGGCGAACAGGATGTTGGAGACGTAGACGTTCATGCGGGCAAGCGCCTTTCGGGTATAGGTCGGGAAGCGGGAAGCGGGGGAGAGGTCAGCTGCCTTCGCCCGCGCTCGCGCGCTCCAAGGCCAGCAGCGCGCCGCGCAGCCGTGCGTTCGCGCCGAGGGGCGCGCCGCCCGCTCCCACGATGCGGTGATCGGGCACGAGCACCGCCAGCGGGTTCTTGTGCACGGCGTTGCCCACCGCGCGGTACGACGACGGCTTGTCCAGAAGGGCGGCGACGTCGGCGGTGGTGAGCGTCTCCCCGTAAGGGATGCGTTCCAGCTCGCGCCACACGGCCAGTTGGAACGGGGTGCCTGCGGGTGCCAAGGGCACGTCGAACGCGCGTCTTTTTCCGGCGAAGTACTCCAGCAGCTCGGTGGCCGTGCGGTTCGCCAGCTCGCTCGGGCGTCGCTCGCCCGGAAGCGGTGCGTCGCCGAAGACGACCCGGGTGACGCCGCGATCGCTCGTGGCGATGGTGACGAGGCCGTGCGGCGTCCGATATGCGTAATGCGTGCCAGCGCGTGCAGCCATGGAGCCTTCTTCCAGAGGGGAATCCCATTATAATGCAGCGCGCCGCATCGCGGGGAGGCGGTCGGCCCTCGCCGTCATCATGTTGTTTTCCTCCGGCGCTCGGGGCAGCGTCGCGGCGGGAGCAGACTTTGCGCTAGAATGGGCGCAACGACGATGAGGAAGGACACGAGCATGTTCGAACCGGTGAAAATAGCGCCATCCATTCTGTCGGCCGATTTCATGCATCTCGGTCGCGACATCGAGCTGATCGAGAAAGCGGGCGCAGGATACGTCCACGTCGACGTCATGGACGGCCATTTCGTGCCGAACCTCACGATGGGCGTGCCCGTCGTCAAGCAGCTGAAGAAGGCCACGAGCCTGCCGCTCGACGTGCATCTCATGATAGCGAACCCGCTGGAGCAGCTGCCTTGGTTCCTCGATGCAGGAGCGGACTCGGTGACCGTGCATGCCGAGGCGCTCGACGCCGACGGGCTGGCGCGCGCCGTCGCGGCCATTCATGCGGCGGGGGCGAAGGCGGCCGTCAGCGTCAAGCCCCGCACGGCGGTCGGCGCGCTGGCGCCGGTGCTTGCCGATCTGGACATGGTGCTGGTCATGAGCGTAGAGCCGGGATTCTCCGGGCAGAGCTACATCGAGGGTAGCGAGGCTAAGGTGGCGCGCATCGCCGAGATGGCGCGTGCGGTGGGCGCCTCTCCGCTCATCCAGGTGGACGGCGGCATCGGGGAGGTCACGGCTCCTATCGTGGCCGCAGCCGGAGCCGACGTGCTCGTGTGCGGAAACGCCGTTTTCGCGGCCGAGGATCCTGCCGCCGCGCTCGCGGCGGTGCAGGCGGCGGCCGAGGAGGCGCGCCTGGCGGCGCTGGCCGTGTCGAAGGAGGCGTAAGCGCAATGGCGTCCGTGCCGAACGACTACGTGTACCTCGACTACGCCGCGACGGCGCCCTTATGCGAGGAGGCCGCCGAGGCCATGGCCCCTTATCAGGTGCCCGGCCGCGCGAACCTCGCGGTCGGCGGCAACGCGAATTCGCTCCACGGGCCCGGCCGTGCCGCGTTCGCCGCGCTCGAGGAAGCGCGCCGATCCATCGCGCGCGACCTCGGCGCGCGTCGTCCCGACGAGATCGTGTTCACCAGCGGCGCCACCGAGGCCGACGACGCGGCCCTGCTGGGCATCGCGCAGGCCGCCGCGGACGAGCGCCGTCGGCGCGGAGCAGGGGATTTCGTCCCGCACGTCGTGGTCACCGCGGTCGAGCACGACGCTGTGCTGGCGCCCGCGAAGCGTCTGGAATCGCAGGGTTTCCGCGTCACGCGGCTCGCCCCGAACCGTCAGGGCTTCATCGAGGAGCGCGCGTTGGAGGCGGCGCTCGACGC
This sequence comes from Eggerthella sp. BIOML-A4, assembly GCF_009875575.1. Taxonomy (NCBI): domain Bacteria; kingdom Bacillati; phylum Actinomycetota; class Coriobacteriia; order Eggerthellales; family Eggerthellaceae; genus Eggerthella; species Eggerthella sp. BIOML-A4. The sequence continues at coordinate 208,552 of NZ_WWRX01000003.1, forward strand.
CGATACGGTGCTCGTGTCGGTGCAGGCCGCCAACAGCGAAGTCGGCAGCATCCAGCCCATCGCCGATCTCGCCCGTGTCGCGCACGATCATGCCGCGCTGTTCCACACCGATGCCGTGCAGGCGCTGGGGAAAGCTCGCGTGAACCTGCAGGAGCTCGACGTGGACGCCGCGTCCTTCTCGGCTCACAAGGTGGGCGGCCCCAAAGGCGTCGGCGCGCTGTATCTGCGCGCCCGCACGCCGTTTCATGCCTACGCTATCGGCGGTGGCCAGGAAGGAGGCCGGCGCAGCGGCACGCAGAACGTGGCCGGCATCGTCGGGTTCGCGGCAGCCGTGCATGCGGCGACCGCGATGCAGGAGGCGGAGGCGGCTCGCCTGCGGGTTCTGCGCGACAGGCTGTACGAGCGGCTGGGCGCCATCGACGCGGTGGAGGCCACCGTGGACGTTGTGCCGGGCAGCGAGGATTTCCTTCCGAACATCGTGCATGTGCTGGTGGACGGTTTGGAAAGCGAAACGCTCATCCTTCGCTTCGACATGCAGGGCTTCGGCGTGTCGGGCGGGTCTGCCTGCTCGTCGCACTCGCTGGAACCCAGCCACGTGCTGCGTTCCCTCGGCATCGACGCCGACCGCGCGCACGGCGCCCTGCGCATCTCGATGGGGCGCTACACCGACGAAGCCGATGTCGAAGCCTTCGCGGTCGCCATGGAGAAGAGCCTGAACTGGAACTGAGGATCGAGGACGCGCGAGCTTGGTCGCGTCGATGAGCGTCGAGGAGCGCTGAGCCTATGGAATTGATCACCACCCATACCCACACCTGCTTCACCAACCACGGCGAGGGCACGGTGGAAGAGCTCGTGTCCGCCGCCGTCGCGGCGGGCGTCTCCACCATCGCGGTCACCGAGCACTATCCGATGACCGCGACGTTCGACCCCGACCGCTACCTGTCGATGCCGGCCGAGCGGATGGGGGAGTACCTGGCCGCCGTCGAGGCCGCGCGCGAGGCGCATCCCGAGATCGAGGTGCTGGTCGGCTGCGAGATGGACTGGCTGGGAGACGACGAGGACCGCGTCATCACGGCGGAGGACGTCGCGCCGTTCCAGCTGATCTTGGGCTCGGTGCATCTCGTCGACCGCTGGCCTTTCGACGACCCCGCCCAGCGCGGCCGCTGGGACGAGGTGGGCGCCGATCTTATCTGGCGGCGCTACTTCGAAGTGTGGTGCGAGGCCGTGTCCTCCGACGCGCCCTTCCACGTGATGTCGCATCCCGATCTGGCGAAGAAGTTCGGGTTCTACCCCAGCTTCGACCCGCAGCCGTTGTACGAGCAGGCTGCCGAGGCGTGCGCCGCGGCCGGACGCATGGTGGAGGTGAACACGTCGGGATCCTACTACGCCTGCAAGGAGATGTTCCCCGCGCCGGCGCTGCTGGCCGCGTTCTGCCGCGCCGGCGTGCCCTGCACGGTGGGCACCGACGCGCACGTGCCCGCCAACGTCGCGCGCGACATCGAGAAAGCCTATCGCCTTATGTACGAGGCGGGTTATAGAACGGTAACGGTCCCGACAGCCGACGGCGACCGTCGGGCCATCGCTATCGAGTAACGTGGGATCGAAAGTCTAGTTCGAACACGAGCGAAGGAGCCGCGCCATGGTTGCAGCGAAGAAGAACCAGAAGGATTCCAAGGGTCGGGAAGGTTTGGCGCGCCGTGCGTCGGGGTTGCTTTCCAAGCCTGTCACGGCGGTCACCACCGGCGCGCTCGAGCGCGCGCTGCTGGCCGAGTTTCCGGCTGCCGACGCCGAGCCGTGGGATCGCACCGGCATGTCGGTGGGCGATCCGGCGCGCCTGATCACGGGTGTGGCCGTCGCGCTCGACCCGACGGTCGAAGCTATCGAGGCGGCTGCGAACATGGGTGCGAACGTGCTGGTCACTCATCATCCGGCGTTCCTCGCGCCGCCCGCCTCCTTCATGCCGGCCTCCTCGGTGGCGGCCAATCCGGGCGCGGGCGTGTGGCGCGCGGTCGAGCGCGGCGTATCCATCCTGTCGTACCATACGGCGCTCGACGTGAGCGTGCGGGCGCAACGCGTGCTGCCCGGCATGCTGAGCCTGACGTTTCAGCAGGTGCTCGATCCCATTCCCGGGTCGCGCGAGAAGGGCTACGGTCAGCTGTGCACCCTCGGCGAGGACGACGGGCTCACGCTGGGACAGCTGGCCGCGCGCTGCACCTCGGTGTTCGGCCGGGCGCCGCGCGTATGGGGCGACTTCCCTCGCGAGCTCGACCGCGTGGTCACCTGCACGGGGTCGGCCGGCGATCTGGGCCGCGCGTGTCTGCGGGCGCAGGTGGACTGCCTCGTGTGCGGCGAGATCAAGTACCATGATGCGCTCGAGCTCTCCCAGGCGGGCTTGGCCGTCGTCGATCTCGGTCATGACACCAGCGAGCTGCCGCTCGCAGCCGTGCTGGCTGCTGCGGTGGAAAACGCAGGAATTCCCGGTGATCTGGTGACGGTGCTCGATCAGGGAGATAACTGGTCGTACCCTGAAACGGTACGGGTATAATGCTAAGGAGCGTCGCAGCGGCGGCGCTCCGTTCGAACAAAGGATGCGCATGCACGTAGACACCGACGATCTTGCCACGCTGCTGAAGATGCAGCATCTCGACCTGGAAGCCATGCGCGACAAGAAGAAGCTCGAAGAGCTTCCCCAGCGCGCCGTCATCCTGGAAGCGCGCTCGAAGAAGAAGGCGATCGAGCAGAAGCGAGCCCAGCTCGACGCGCTCCATGCGAAAGCCGACGCGCAGCTTTCGCGTATCGACGACGAGGATCGCTCGCTTTCCGAGAAGCAGCGTCAGGTGCAGAGCGAGATCGACGCGGTGCGCGGCGACTACCGCGGCGTGGAGGCGCGCACGAAGGAGCTCAACGGCTTCGCGAAGCGCCGCAACACGCTGGAAGCCGACCTGACCGCCGTCGGCGACGAGCTGGCGAAGATCGAAGGCGTGCAGGCGCAGGTGGCATCGGCGTTAGAGAGCTTGGAGCGCCAGGAGGCCGAGGCCACGGCGGCGTTCGTGAAGGAAGGCGGCGCGCTCAAAGACGCGCTCGCGCGCATCGAGGCCGAACGAGCGATGCTGGCGTCCTCGTTGCCCGCCGACCTGCTTGACGCCTATAAGAAAACGGCCGCGCGCACGGGCGGCGTGGCCGTGGGACGCTTGCAAGGCTCGAATTGCGGCGTGTGCCGCATGGCCATCGAGGGCGGCCGCCTCATCGACATGAAGGGCCAGGGCAACGTGGCTCCGTGCCCTCAGTGCGGAAGGCTGCTCATCCTGGAGTAGGGGATACGGCGCGGGCCCTGCTCGCGCCCATCGAGAGAACGACAAAAAGCCCGCGCGAGCGGGCTTTTCAATGTCGGCTTGTTGGCCGGCCTCATCGGCCGGCGGACGTGCTATGCGCGCTCGACCTTGCCGGCCTTCATGCACTTCGTGCAGACGTTGGCCTTGCGGACGTGACCCTCTTTGTCCTTGATGGTCACGCGCTGAATGTTCGGACGGAACCAGCGGTTCGTCACGCGGTGCGAGTGGCTGACGTTGCGTCCTGCGCTCGGCGCCTTACCGCAAACTTCACAAATCTTCGACATCGTTCATCACTCCATGTACGTTGGGTACTCATCGGCAAAAACCGTTGATGACAAAAAAGCCCTCACACTATAGCACATAAACGAAAAGGGTTACAAGAATTTTTCGTGTAGTATACTTTCGCCTGCTACCAGGCGCGCCGCACAGCGGCAAGCCCTTGCGCTATACTGCGTTAGCAGGTTTTTTGTCGTGCGCGGCACCCCCGCGCCGTGAAAGGAATGCCATGAACGATACGATAGCGGGCAACCTCCACGTTGCCAATGACGTACTGGCCGACATGGTCGGCAATGCAGCGCTCGAGTGCTACGGCGTCGTGGGCATGGCCGCCCCGAACGCCGCCGACGGCATCGCGAAGATCCTCCCCGCGTCCCGCCTGCGCCGCGGCGTGGTGGTCACCACTACGGAGGTCGGCGTGCACGTGGAGCTGTACGTCGTCATCGAGTACGGCACGAACATCAACACGGTGTCGCAGAACCTCGTCGACCAAGTGACGTTCGCGTTGAGCGAGTACGCTCGCGTTCCGCTCGACGGCGTCGAGGTGCACGTGCAGGGCGTGAAGGTGCGCAAGTAGCGCGTCCTCCCTGCCATGATGAGCCGCTGCCCGCCCGGAGAGAGGGGCGAAGGCGCTCTGCGGCATAACGTTTAAGGAGAATAGATCAGCATGCCAGAACCCTATACCGCGAACGACCTGCTCAACGCCATCGCCGTCGCGAGCAAGACCCTGAGCGAGCGCAAGGACGAGATCAACCGTCTGAACGTGTTCCCGGTGCCCGACGGCGACACGGGCACGAACATGTCGCTGACGCTGGAGACGGTCGTCGAGAACCTGGCCAACCTGCCCATCGGGGCGGCCGGCGCGGAAATTCGCAAGGCGATCACGACCGGCGCGCTCATGGGCGCACGCGGAAACTCCGGTGTCATTACCTCGCAAATTTTGCGCGGCCTGTGCGAGGGCAGCGTAGGCCATGACGAGCTGAACGCCGACAGCATCGACGCGGCGTTCGCGAAATCGCAGGAAGTGGCGTTCCAGGCCGTCCGCAAGCCGGTCGAGGGCACCATCCTCACCGTGCTGCGCGACAGCGCCGCCGCCGCGAAGCACGCCCGTAAGAAGAAGATGGGCTGCGACGAGGCGCTGGCCTACGTGGTGGAGGAGGCCTACGCCTCCGTGCAGCGCACGCCCGACCTGCTGCCCGTGCTCAAGGAGAACGGCGTGGTGGACGCGGGCGGCTTCGGCCTGGCCATCTTCTTCGACGCGTTCGTCTCAGCGCTGCTGGGCAAGGAAGGCCCCATGGTGGACGAGCTGGCGTTCGCGCGCGGCACGGCGCCGAAGGTGGAGATCGAGCAGATCAACGACTGGGAGGGGTCGGCGTACCGCTACTGCACCGAGTTCCTCGTGCATTCCGACACGGTGGACGTGGACGCGGCCAAGGACTTCCTGCCCACGATGGGCGACTGCGACCTCATGGTGGGCATGCACCCCAACTTCAAGGTGCACGTGCACTCGAACCGCCCCGACCAGGTGCTGGGCTGGTTCCTCACGCACGATGCGCAGATCTCCGAGGTGCACATCCACAACATGCAGCAGCAGAGCGCCGCGCGCACCGACGCGCTGGCCGCCGAGCAGGGGGAGGCGCCCAAGCCGCTCGGATTCGTGGCCGTGGCCGCGGGCGAGGGCAACGCGAAGATCCTCAAGAGCCTGGGCGTGGACGTGGTGGTGTCCGGCGGGCAGACCATGAACCCGTCCACGAAGGACCTGCTTGATGCGGCGGGTCAGGTGAACGCCGACGCCGTCATCATCCTGCCCAACAACAAGAACATCATCATGGCCGCCCAGAGCGCCTGCGAGCTGGCCGAGACGCCGTGCGCCGTGGTTCCCACGAGAAGCGTGCCCGAGGCGTTCGCCGCCCTGTTCGGTTTCGACGAGGGCGCCAGCCTCGAAGAGAACGTCGAGTCGATGACCGAGGCCTACGCCGACGTGAAGACCGGCGAGGTGACCGTGGCAATCAAGGATTCCAAGGACGCGCACGACAACCCCATCAAGGAGGGCGACGTCATCGGCATCGCCGACGGGGCCATCGAGGCCGTGGGCTCCACGACCGAGGACGTGGTCATGGCGCTGCTCGGCACGATGGAGGCCGAAGACGCCGACACGCTCACCATCCTGGCGGGCGAGGATATGGGGGATGACGCCTTCGACGCGCTGATCGCGCGCATCGAGGATGCTTACGACGACCTCGAGATCGACGCCCACCGCGGCGACCAGCCCTTGTACCCGGTGGTCATGTCAGTTGAATAACGACCGGCCCGACAGACTGGCAGCAACGCTCGCGCTCGACGAATCGGTCGGGCGCGTTCGTTTGGTGAGCCCGGCGCGCGCTCGCGCGCTCGACGGGCTCGGCATCCGCACGGTGCGCGACCTGGCCACGCACTTCCCGCGGCGCTACATCGACCTCTCGCGCAAGGCAACCGTGGCCGCTGGGGTCATCGGCGAGCAGTGCACCGTCGAAGGCGCGGTGCACGAGATCAAGCTCAAGAAGCCCAAGCCGCGCCTCACGCTCGTTGAGCTGTCGCTCGTGGACGGCACGGGCGTGCTCATGGTGACGTGCTTTCGTCAGCCATGGCTCATGGACCAGGTGAAGCCCGGCATGCGCATCGCGGTGGCGGGCAAGCTGGAATTCAACTACGGCTTCAAGCGCATGACGAACCCGTATCTGGAAGTCCTCGACGGCGAAGGGGCGGCCGAGGGCATGATCATCCCCGTGCATCCCGCTTGCGAGAAGATATCCGCTGCGTGGATGCGACGGCTCGTGGGAAACGCGTTGGAGGCCGTATGCGGGCTGCATGATCCGCTGCCGCTCGAGCTGCGTGCGAAGTACCGCCTGATGAGCCGCGGCGCGGCGCTGTCGTGCATCCACTTCCCGCATGCGATGGACGAAGTGGCCGAGGCGCGCCGCCGCCTCGTGTACGAGGAGCTGCTGCTGCTCGAGCTGATGCTCATGCGCGAGTCGCGCGAGCGCACGGACGGGTGCGAACCGGTCGTCCACGCGGTGGACGGGCCGCGCATGGCGGCGCTCGCCGAGGCGGTGCCCTTCCGGCTTACCGACGAGCAGGAGGAGGCCAAGCGCGACATCCTCGCCGCCCTCGCTGCGCCGCAAACGGCGAACCACCTGCTGCTGGGCGACGTGGGCACCGGCAAGACCGTCGTCGCCGCCTTCGCGCTCGCGGCGGCCGCGGACACGGGTGCGCAGGCTCTGCTCATGGCTCCCACCGAGGTGCTCGCGCGCCAGCACGGCAAGAGTCTGGGGCCGCTGTTCGATGCCGCCGGCATCTCCTGGGCGGTGCTGACCGGCTCCACGCCCTCGGCCGAACGCGAGGCCGTCCTCGCGCGCGTGGCGGAGGGCTCGGTGGACGTGCTCATCGGCACGCACGCGCTGCTCGAGGACGATGTGGCGCCCAGGCGGCTCAGCCTCGTGGTCATCGACGAGCAGCAGCGCTTCGGCGTGGAGCAGCGCGCCAAGCTGCTGGCGAAGGGCGATGCGCCCGACGCGCTGTACCTCACGGCCACGCCCATCCCGCGCTCGCTGGCGCTGGCGCTGTTCGGCAACCTGACCTTGTCCTACCTCAAGCACCGACCGCACGACGCGGCGCAGCGCGCCACGTTCGTGCATCAGAAGGCCGACCGCGGCCATGCCTACGACGCCGCCCGCGCGGCGCTCGCGCGCGGCGAGCAGGTGTACGTGGTGTGCCCCCTCATCGGCCAGGATAGCGGCGAGCGCGACGCGAAGGCGGCGGACGGCGGAAGCGGCGGACGGCGGCGCGAGGCGGACGAGGAGGCCTACGAGTACGCCGCCATCAGCATCGAGACCGATGACGACCTGGAGGGCGACGACGTGGCGGCCGCCGCGAAAGAGGCGTCCTACTTGCAGGGAACCGTGTTCGCCGATTATCGGGTCGAGCTTTTGCACGGGCGCATGCCCGCTTCCGAGAAGCAGGCCGTCATGCAGCGCTTCCGCGACAACGAGACGCAAGTGCTCGTGGCCACGACGGTTATCGAGGTGGGTGTGGACGTGCCCAACGCCACGGTCATGATCGTTGAAGACGCCGACCGCTTCGGATTGTCGCAGCTGCACCAGCTGCGCGGCCGCGTCGGCCGCGGCGAGAAAGCCGCCGAGGTGCATCTCGTGTCGGCCTCGAAGTCCGACGCCGCCCTTACGCGCCTGTCCGCGATGGTCGACACCGACGACGGCTTCGAGCTGGCCAGCTACGACTTGTCGCTGCGCCGCGAGGGCGATATCCTGGGCAACCGGCAGCACGGCGCGTCGGGCCTCAAGCTGGTGAACGTCATGCGCGACGGCGCGGTGATCGAGGCCGCGCACGCCGACGCGGCGGCCATCCTGGAAGAGGATCCGAACCTGGAACTGCCCGCGCACCGCGCGCTTGCGCGCGAGGTGCGCATCGTGTACGCCAACGACCACGTGGCGCAAGGAGGCTGATACGCAATGAGGATCATCGCAGGCGAGTTTCGCGGGCGCACGCTCAAGGCGCCGAAGGGGGAGGGCACCCGCCCCACCACCGACCGCGTGCGCGAGGCCATGATGAGCACGGTGCACAGCGCGCGCGGCGGATTCGACGACGCGGTGGTGCTCGACGCGTTCGCAGGGTCGGGCGCGCTCGGCCTGGAGGCGCTCAGCCGCGGGGCGCGCAGCGTCCAGTTCTGCGAGCGCGGGGGCGAGGCGCTGCGGGCGCTCAACGCGAACGTGAGGCTGCTCGGGCTCGACGCGCGCCGCGCGCGCGTGCGCAAGGGCGACGTGCTGAAGGACGTGCCCTACGCGCGTCCACCGTTCGACCTCGTGTTCCTCGACCCGCCGTACGCATGCGCCGCCGCCGAGGTGCTCGGGCTCGTCGTCGCGTTGCGCACGCGCGCGGCGCTGTCCGACGATGCCATCGTGGTGTACGAGCATGCCTCGGCGGCGAACGACGAGGTGGAGGAAGCGGCAAAAGCGCGCGATTTGTCTATTGCGCAGCGCAAGAAGTACGGGGATACTGTCGTGGACGTGCTGCGCGCTACAGCGCTGCACGATGCGATCGACTGAAACCAAGAAGGAACGGAAAGCCTTACATGAAACGTGCACTGACGCCCGGAACGTTCGATCCTATCACGAGCGGACACCTCGATGTCATCACCCGAGCAGCGCAGCTGGTGGACGAGGTCGTCGTCGCCGTGGCGGCCTCGCCGAAGAAGAAGCCCCTGTTCTCCCTCGAAGAACGTGCCGAGCTGGTACGTCGGGCGACGAGCCATCTGCCCAACGTCCGCGTCGAACCGTTCGACGAGCTGCTCGTCGACCTTGCGGCGAAGCTCGACGCCACCGTGGTCATCAAGGGCCTGCGCGCAATCACCGACTTCGAGTACGAGTTTCAAATGACCGCGCTCAACTACCAGCTGAACCAGGAGCTGGAGACGTTGTTCATCATGTCGCCGCCGCAGTACATGTATCTGTCGTCGTCTATCGTGCGCGAGATCGCGAGCCTGCACGGCGACGTGGCGCAGTTCGTTCCCGCATGCGTGAACGAGGCGTTGCTGAAGAAGTTCGGCGACGCGTAGAAACTGCCCGTTAGCAGGTCACGGTTTCGCGTCGGCGCGGTTCCGACCGGGTAAAATGTGCGCGCTTTGTGCATTGGAGGTTGGCTTTCCCAACAGACATGCTAGAATATTGCGACGCATGCACGCGAGGATACCCGTGCGCGCCAACGCAGATGAAACGCAGCACGCCTGGGTGGAAGGACAATCATGGACGAAACAGGAGTCTTGGGGCTGTTGGAAGAGCTCTCGATTCTGCTTGAGGACTCTAAGCCGGTTTTCGGCAAGGGCAACATGCGCCAGGTCGACATCGCCGCGGCGTTCGAGATCATGGATGAGATCCGCGACACGTTCCCCAGCGAGTTCGCTCAGGCCCGTCAGATCGTTCGCGAGCGCCAGAGCTTGCTCGACGATGCCGAGGCCGAGGCCAACCGCATGATCGAGGATGCACGCAGCCAGGCCATGACCATCGCCAGCGAGCAGGAGATCGTCCGCATCTCCCAGCAGCAGGCCGACCAGGTGCTCTCCGACGCCCGCGAGCTGGAGCGCCAGACCCGTGCCGGCGCCGAGGACTACGCCGACGAGGTGTTCGGCCATGTCGAGCAGAGCCTCGATACGCTGCTCAACAACGTGCGGCGCTGCCGTGATCGCTTGAACGCCAATTCTTTGGCCTCGGGGCGCTAAATGGACGCGCTCCGCATCCAGGTACCCCACGAGCTCTTCGCTCCGGCGGAGAGTTCTCATTTTGAAGGCTCGATCGCCATCCCCGTTATGAAGGCCGGCCCGGATCTGTACGATTTCGCGGGGCCGCTTGCCTGGCAAGCGGACATCTCCAACACCGGCGACGCGCTCCTGGTCACCGGCACGGTTGAAGGCGAGGCCAAAACGGCTTGCGCGCGCTGCCTCGACGAGGTTTCGTTCCCGGTGACGGGCGAGATCGAAGGCTATTTTCTGCTCGACGAGACGAAGGCTGCGCCCGAGGATATGGACGAGGACGAGTTCGACGTGCTGCCCGCCGACAAAGTCATTGACCTGGAACCGCTCATCACCGCGGCGCTGCTGCTGGAGTTTCCTCTGATCCCCTTGTGCGACGAGGAGTGCAAGGGCCTCTGCCCCCAGTGCGGCGCGAACCTGAACGAGGGTCCCTGCGGCTGCGAGCCCGCCGCAGACGACGATGACGACATGCCGCCGAACCCCTTCGCCGCGCTCAAGGACTTTCCCTTCGACGAGCCGCAGAACTAGCTTCGCACGACCGAACGCCCGCCCTTCACGGCGGGCGTTCTTTTTTTTTTCTCTCCTTGACAACCCGTCGTGCGCTCTCTAGAATGCTAGTTAGTTACTCAAGTAACTAACTAGCAGAGAGGAGGCGCGCCGCATGAACATCGACCCGGGAAGCGACGTCCCCTTGTTCGTCCAGATCGCCGAGGGTATCGAGGAGGATATCTTCACCGGCTCGTACGCCGAGGGAGACCGCATCCCGTCGACCAACGAGCTGTCCGCGCTTTTGGGCATCAATCCGCACACCGTCCTCAAAGGCATGAACATCCTCGTGGACGAGGGCATCATCTACAAGAGAAGGGGGATGGGCATGTACGTGCAGACGGGAGCCGGCGAGAAGGTGCGCGCCAAGCGCCGAAACGCGTTCGACGAGCGGTTCGTGCAAGCGCTTGTCGCCGAGGCGAAGAAGCTCGGCCTGACGAAACAGCAGGTCGTCGACCTGGTGGAGAAAGGATACGACCATGCGTGAGATACGCGTCGACCATGTGTCGAAGTCGTTCGGCAAGGCGAAGGCGCTCGACGACGTGTCGCTGTCCTTCGAGCACGGGAAGATCCATGCGCTGCTCGGACGCAACGGGGCGGGAAAGTCGACGCTGCTCGGCCTCATCGCGAACCGCCTGGTTCCCACGAGCGGCCGCATCTTCGTGGACGGCGAGCCCGCCGCCGACAACGCGCGAGCCTTGGCCAAGCTGTACTGCATGAACGACAAGAAGATGTATCCCGAGAACCTGCGCCTCGACAACCTGTTCAAGGAGATGGGGCGCTTCTACGAGGGATTCGACCGGACGGCCGCTGCGGGCTTTGCCGAGGCGTTCGGGCTGGACCTGCGCAAGAAGATCGGATCGCTGTCCACGGGCTACCGCTCCATCTACCAGCTGGTCGTCGGGCTGTCGCTGGACGTGGACTACCTGCTGCTCGACGAGCCGGTGCTGGGCTTGGACGCCAATCATCGCGAGCTGTTCTACAAGCTGCTGCTGGACGATTACCTGGAGAAGCAGCGCACGGTGATCATCGCCACGCACCTCATCGAGGAGGTGGCGAACCTCGTGGAGCAGGTGACCATCGTCGACCGCGGACGGGTGCTGCTGGCCTCGTCGGCCGAGGAGCTGCGCGCGAGCGGCTACAGCGTGTCGGGGCGCACGGCGGACGTGGCCGCCTACTGCGCGGGGATGGAGGTGCTCGACGTGGAGGAGCTGGGCGGCTTGAGCGTGGCGTACGTGCAGGGCAAGCCCGACGCGGCGCGCCTGAACGAGCGGCTGGACGTCGCGCCGCTCAACCTGCAGAAGCTGTTCGTGAAACTGACCGAGAAGGAGGAAGCGCGATGAGGAAGTTCAAGGCGATCGTCCGCTATCAGATGGCCGACATCCTGTTCTCGATGAGCGTGTTCTTCATCGTGTTCGCGGTCTGCTTCGGGCTCGGGTGGGCGATCATCGCATTCGCCGGCGAAGGGGGCACGCCGTTCAAGGGCATGTACCTGTGGATGTGCGTGTTTCTGGGTCTGTGCGGCGGCATATCGTATTCCATCGACTTCAAGTTCGCGCTGCAATGCGGCGTGACCCGCGCCCAGGCGTATCTGAGCACCGCGCTGTCGTTCGGCGTGGTGGCGCTCGTCTTCGCCCTGGTCGACCAGCTGCTTTTGGCGGTGCTGCCCCTGTGGGGCGAGCAGTCGATAGTCGCGCTGTACGGCGAGGGCTACGGGCCGGGGCTTCTCGGCTTCGCCTGGACGCTCGCGTTCAACCTGGCCATCGTGTTTCTGTCCTACGCGCTGGTGGTGCTGCACGGACGCGTGGGGAAGGCTCCGTTCTTGCTGGGGCTTCTGGCGTTCGGCCTCCTGGCGTTCGTGCTGGTGCCCACCGTCTTCCAGGTGGTGCCGGGCGCGGCCGACGCTGCAGGGGCGGTTCTTCTCCCTGCGCTCGGGTTCACGGCTCAGGGGATCGTCCTGGCGAACCCCATCGTGCTGTTCGCCGTCGTCGCCGTGCTGTCGGCGCTCGCCGCCTACCTGCTGACGCGCCGCGCGGAAGTGCGCTGACGCCTGCTTCCGACGCTCCCGATAACGCATCTTCGCTCCGAAAACACGCTCCAGACGCTGAGGCGTGTTTTTCGGGCGAAGATGCGCTTCCCGACCCGCCGCGGCGCGCCGGCAACGCAGCGGCTAACGGAGCGCGACGGTGCGGCAACCTCCTCCCGCCGCGCCCGTCCTTCCACACGACGGCTCCGTACCATGGAGCGGATGTGCAAGCATTCGGAGCATGACGGGAGGCGAGGCGCGCGTGGATGCACGCAACGATCGGCGGGAGGGACCTTCGCGCGACGGCCGTACGGCCCTCGGGCGGCTCTCGCGGCGTGCGTCGTTCGTCCTCGTTGCGGGCGCAGCGGGCGCCCCTCGTCCATCGTGCTCACTCTGTCCACGGGGTTCGCGCAAAGCCTTCCGGCCCGTTTTCCCTGGCTGCTGCTGGCGCTGCCGGTCCTCGGCGCGCTGTCCGTGGGGCTGTATCGTCTGCTGCGCCTGCCCGCGGCCCTGACCACCGAAGGCGTCGTCGACGAGCTGCGCGCGGGCCGTCGCGTCCCGGGAAGCCTTACGGTCGGGATACTGGGCGGCAGCTGCCTTACGCTGCTGGGCGGCGGCTCGGTCGGCATGGAGGCGGGCGCGCTGCAGATGGGCGCGTCGACGGGCTCCGTGCTGGGCCGCGCGTTCAAGCTGCCGCCCGCGCGCGGCCGCGACGGCGCTTCCGACGGCTATCCGGGCGCCATCGGCATGGCCGCGGCGTTCAGCGCCCTGTTCTTCGCCCCGTTGGGGTCGTGCATGTTCGTGCTGGAGCTCGTGCGCTTCGACCGCGCGGTGCTGCGGCATGCGCCCGCCATGCTGGCAGCCGCCCTCGTCGCCTACGCCATCGCCCGCGCCGTCGGCATCGGCGACCATATCCCGCGGGTGGCGCTGCCCGGCCTTTCGTGGGCCGTCGCCGCGCACTGCCTGCTGGTGGGCCTGTGCTGCGCCGTGGGCGGCGCGCTGTTCGCCGCCTGTCTGCGCGCGCTGCGCCGCGCGTGGCGCCGCCGGGCAAAGGCTCGTCCGTTCGCGCTGGTGGCCGTGGGCGGCCTTGCGTTCGCGGGTATCGTGCTGGCATGCGGCTGGCAGGCGTTCCAGGGCACGGGCATGGGCCTTCTGCGCGGGGCGCTTGCGGGAAGCGCCGCTCCGGCCGACTTCGCCGTGAAGGCGGGGCTCACCGTGCTCGTGCTCGGCTTCGGCTTCAAGGGCGGCGAGATCATGCCCATGTTCTCCATCGGAGCGCTGCTGGGCTGCTCGCTGGGGCTGGCCACGGGCGCGCCGGCGGGATTCTCGGCCGCGCTCGGCATGGCGGCGTTCTTCGCGGCCGCCGGCCGCTGCCCGCTGACGGCGCTGCTCATGGGCGCCGAGATATTCGGCTGGGCGTCGCTTCCGTTTCTGCTGATAGCGGTGGCTGCGGCGTACGCCGGCAGCTACGACGTGGGCGTGTTCGGCCGCGGCGCGGCAAGCGAGCTCGCGCGCGTGCGCCGGCGTGCGCGGCGCGACGAGCCGTCGCTCGAGGAGGATCGATGAGGATGCGCGAGAACGAGCGGCAACCGCGGCGCCGCGTTTACGCGAAGCCCGTGAAGCGCCGGGCCCCGCGCCGATTCGAGGCGCTCGGGGCTCGAAGGAGCGGTACAATGTGGGGCATGGAAACCCTGAAAAAGCTCAAGCAGAAGGCGGGCTCGCGCGAAACCGAGCCGTCCGCCGGCGCGGCGCCTGCGCAAGGCGCCGCGTCCTCGACCGCCCCGGACGCGAGCCCGGTCTCGGCGCGTCAGGTGCTCGCGAAGTTCGCGAGCTATTATAGACCCTATACCTTCCTGTTCGTGTTCGATCTCGTGTGCGCGACGGTGCTGGCCTGCGTCGACTTGGCGTTCCCCCAGTTCCTGAGCTTCTTCACGAAGGACTTCTTCCAAAGTTCGCCTGAGGCTATCATCGGCTCGCTTTGGTGGATCGCGCTCTTGTTCGTCGTGCTGTACGGCGTGCGCACGGCCTGCCAGTACTTCATCACCAGCTGGGGTCACATCATGGGCGCGCGCATGGAGGCCGACATGCGTATGGACCTGTTCAAGCAGTACCAGCGCCTGAGCTTCTCCTATTACGATCGCAACAACACCGGCGAGATGATGAGCAAGCTGGTCACCGACCTGTTCGACATCTCGGAGCTGGCCCATCACGGGCCGGAGAACCTGTTCATCTGCATCCTCAAGATCGTGGGCTCGTTCGCGCTGCTGTTCCTGATCAACGTGCCGCTGACCGCCATCATGCTGGTGGCGACGCTGCTTCTGGCCGCGTACTCGTTCTGGCGCAACTACCAGAAGCGCGTCATCTTCACCGAGAACCGCAAGAAGATGGCCGACATCAACGCGCGCCTGCAGGACTCGCTCGGCGGCATCCGCGTGGTGAAGTCGTTCGGCAACGAGCCGGTGGAGATCAAGAAGTTCGACCGCACGAACGCCCGCTTCGTGGCCACGAAGGAGAGCTCGTACAGGTTCATGGGGTCGTTTCATGCGGTGAACTCGCTGTTCATCGGCGTGCTGTACACGGTTACCATCGTGGGCGGCGGCTACTTCGTGGCCACGGGCGGCCTTGCGGTGTCGGATCTGGCCATCTACGCGCTGTACATCGGCATCTTCATCTCGCCCATCGAGCAGCTCATCAACTTCGTCGAGACGTTCCAGAAGGGCTACGCCGGGTTCCGCCGCTTCATGGAGGTGCTGGCCGTGCGACCCGACATCGCCGACGCGCCCGACGCGGTGGACCTGGGCGCCGCCGAGCGCGCCCGCTGCGGCGGCCCGGATGGGCACGTGGCCGGCGAGGTGCGCTACCGCGACGTGCATTTCAGCTACGACGGCGTCCACGAGGTGCTGCGCGGGCTGGACCTGGCCATCCCGGCGGGCGCGACGGTGGCGCTCGTGGGGCCGTCGGGAGGCGGCAAGACCACCACGTGCTCGCTCTTGCCCCGCTTCTACGATCCGGAGCGCGGCTCGGTGGAGATCGACGGCATCGATATCCGCGCCGTCACCGTGGAGTCGCTGCGCGACGCCATCGGCATCGTGCAGCAGGACGTGTACCTGTTCGGCGGCACCATCCGCGACAACATCGCCTACGGGCGCCCCGACGCCACGACGGCCGAGATCGTGGAGGCGGCGAAGCGCGCCAACATCGACGCATTCGTGCGCGGGCTGTCCGACGGCTACGACACCTACGTGGGCGAGCGCGGGGCTCGCCTGTCCGGCGGGCAGAAGCAGCGCATCGCCATCGCGCGCGTGTTCCTGAAGGACCCGCGCATCCTCATCCTCGACGAGGCCACGAGCGCGCTGGACAACGAGAGCGAGCGGGCCATCCAGAAGTCGCTCGAGGAGCTGTCCGCCGGGCGCACGACGCTCGTCATCGCGCACCGCCTGTCCACCATACGCGGCGCCGACCTCATCGCGGTGGTGGAGGACGGGCGCGTGGCCGAGCGCGGCACGCACGAGCAACTGTTGGCCCTCGGCGGCACCTACGCCCACTATTATGAAATGCAGTTCGGCCCGGTGGAGCAGGGCGCGGTTTTGTGAAACCTGGGTGCGGATTGGATTTTGCGGGTGATCGGGGCTTGCGGCGCGGGTTCTCGTTTGGTACTATACCGTTTCGCGTGTTTACTTAAGCGAGAACGAGCGATCGTGATCGCTCGGCTTAAAGAAGGAGATAGAGAATCATGGCAGTACCTAAGCGCAAAATGGGCCGTGCCCGCACCCACGCCCGTCGCAGCACCAACGACAAGATCGCGGCGCCCTCGCGTTCCGTGTGCCCGCAGTGCGGCGAGGTCAAGCTTCCGCATCGCGTGTGCCCGAACTGCGGCTTCTACAAGAACCGCGAAGTTATCGAGACGGAGTAGCGTACCGCTCATGCGCGCGCGTTCTGCCGCCGCGCATTGACAAGCCTCCTCGCACATCGCGCTTCGCGTGCGATGCGCCGGGAGGCTTTTCTTGCATTCCGCCGTTCTGCGAACGGTGGAACCGCTCGACACTGCGAGGCTTTGATGCACCTGATCTTGCCCTTGCGCGTTTCCTCTTCGCGTATCGAAGCATGCTTCCTCGAAGGGGTCGGCGCTGCGCCGCGTCTGCGCTGGCGCAATATCAGGTACCTCAAAGCCTCTCGCTGACCGATACGCGAGAGTGAGGTTTTCGATATGTCTGACGAAAAGGTCGTTGTTGCCGTCGATGCCATGGGGGGCGACGATGCTCCCGGCGTGGTGCTCGACGGCGTCGCCCAGGCGCTTGCCTCCGACCCTGCCCTCGAGATCGTCCTGTGCGGGCCTGCCGACGTGGTGGAGCCGTTCGCCGCCGCCCACGAGCGCTGCACGCCGCAGGCATGCAGCGAGGTCATCGCCATGGCGGAGCATCCGGCGAACGCCGTGCGCAAGAAGAAGGACTCGTCCATCGTCGTGGGCTGCCGCCTCGTGAAGGAGGGCGCGGCGCAAGGCTTCTTCTCTGCCGGGTCAACCGGTGCCTGCCTGGCCGCAGGCACGTTGGTGATGGGTCGCATCAAGGGCGTCGCCCGCCCTGCGCTGGCCACGGTCATCCCGTCGCCCGTGCGACCCGTCGTCATGTGCGACATCGGGGCGAACGCCGACTGCAAACCCGAGTACCTCGTACAGTTCGGCCAGATGGCGTCGATCTACGCGGAGAAGGTTATCGGCATCGAGCATCCTCGCGCCGCGCTGCTCAACATCGGCGAGGAGGACACGAAGGGCTCGCAGTTCGCGCAAGAAGCGCACGGCCTGCTGAGGGAGCGGCTGTCGAACTTCGCAGGCAACGCGGAGGGCTCCGATATCCTTCCTGCGAACTTCGACGTCATCATCACCGACGGCTTCACGGGCAACGTATGCCTGAAGACCATCGAGGGCACGTCGAAGACCCTGTTCAAGACGCTCAAGAGCATCATGATGTCCACGCCGCTCACGAAGCTGGGCGCTCTGGCCATAAAAGGAGGCTTGAAGCAGCTCATGGCGCAGGTGAGCCCCGATACGTACGGCGGCGCCCCTCTTCTGGGCGTGAAGGGCGCGCTTCTGGTGGGGCACGGCTCGTCCAACGCGCTGGCGGTGAAGAACGGCGTGCTGACCACGGCTCGCATCGCGCGAACCGGCGTATCTGATATAATCGCGCAAACGGTGGCAACGCCCTGCGCCGCCGAAGCGACGGAGGGCGAGTAGGCCATGCCCGATCAATCGTGGAGCCCTTCCCCTGCACCTCGTCAGCAGCCTGAACGAAAGCCCGAGCATGCCATGACCTTCACCGATGAACAGCAGAGAAAACTGGCGGTAGCGCAGGAAATCCTCGGCTACCGTTTCGCGGACGAGCAGCTGCTGCTTTCGGCTATCACGCATCCTTCCGCCACCGAGGGCAAATCGGTCAAGTACTCCTATGAACGCCTCGAGTTCCTGGGCGACAGCATTCTGGGCGCCATCGTGGCCACCATCGCGTTCGATCGGTTCCATGATCTGGACGAAGGCGGCCTGACCCGCATCAAGGTTGCGCTCGTGTCGGGCGCGAGCCTCTCCGACGTCGCCGAGCGACTGGGCTTCGCCGACGTCATCGTGTTCGGCTCTTCCGAGACGGGCACGGGGCGGCGCGGGCTGCATTCCGCGCTGGAGAACGTGTACGAGGCCGTGGTGGCCGCGTTGTTCTTGGACGGCGGCATCGAGGCTGCGGAGGGTTTCGTGCGCGCCACGTTGATCCCCCGCATGTCGGCCGACATGGCGCGCGAGCCCGAGAATCCCAAGAGCGCCCTGCAGGAGAAGCTGCAGGAAGACGGCATCACGCCCACGTACAAACTGGTGGAGACCCAAGGCCCGCCGCACGACCGCACGTTCGTCGCGCAGGTGTTCGCCGGCAGCCAGGGGCTTGCCCGCGGCACGGGTCGTACGAAGAAGGAAGCCGAGAGCCAGGCTGCCAAGAGCACGCTCGCCCGCCTGGGCGAGTTCTTCGGCCTGGGAGTGGACGGCGAGGCTCGCGCGGAGAAGGCCGAGGCCGCCAAACAGGCCAAGGCGGAGAAGGCTGCCGCGCGCGCCGAGGAGAAGGCCCGCAAGAAGTCCGAGCGCGAGCGCGCGAAGCAGCGCAAGCAGGGGTAGCCGTTCCATGTATCTGAAATCGCTGGTCCTCAAGGGTTTCAAATCGTTCGCCGATCGCAGCGTGCTGGCGCTCGAGCCGGGCATCATCGCCGTGGTGGGGCCGAACGGCTCGGGCAAGTCGAACATCTCGGACGCCGTGCTGTGGGTGCTGGGCGAACGCAACGCGAAGCACCTGCGCGGCCAGGCGATGGAGGACGTCATCTTCGCCGGATCGTCTGCGCGCAAGAGCGTGGGCATCGCGGAGGTGGATCTCGTGCTGGACAACTCGGACGGCACGCTGCCGGTGGACTTCGACGAGGTGGCCGTCACCAGGCGCATGTACCGCTCGGGCGAGAGCGAGTACTTGATCAACGGCGTGGTGGCGCGCCGCATGGACGTGCTCGACATCCTGCACGACTCAGGGCTGGGCACGGGGACGCACTCCATCATCTCGCAGGGCAGCTTGGACTCCATCCTGCAGTCGAAGCCGGAGGATCGCCGGGCTCTCATCGAGGAGGCCGCCGGCGTGTTGAAGCACAAGCAGCGCAAGGCGAAAAGCGAGCGCAAGCTGGCGGCCATGGACGCGCACCTGGCCCGCGTGAAGGACGTGGCCGCCGAGGTGGAGCGTCAGCTGGGGCCGCTGGAGCGCAAGGCGAAGCGCGCCCGCACCTACCAGGGGCTGGCCGACGAGCTGGCGGATCTGAGCCTGTCCCTCGCAGTGGACGACCTTCGCACGCTGCGCCGCGGGTGGGACGACGCGCTCGCGCGCGAGCGGGCGCTGGAAGCGGAGTTGGAGGAGAAGCGCGCCGCCATCGCCCAGGCCGAGGCCGCGGCCGAGGAGCTGCAGGAGAAGATCCGCCGCGAGAGCGTGGACGCGGGAGAGCTGGCCCGCCGGCACCGCCGCGCCTCTTCGGCCGTCGAGCGTTTCGACGGTGCGACGCTGCTGCTGCACGAGAAGCGCCGTGCCGCCCAGAGCTACGAGGCCGAGCTGCGCGTGACGCTTGAGGCCAATGCTGCGAAGCGCGCGCAGGCCGAAGCCGATCGCGCGCAGGCCGTCGAGCAGCTGGCCGAGGTGCAGCGCGACCGCGAGCAGGCCGATGCGAACGTGGCGCGCCTGGCCTACGAGCAGTCCGAAAACGCGCAGAAGCGCCGCTTGCTCGAGCGCGAGGCCGAGGAGCTGGAGCGCGCGAAGCGCGACGGCGAGCGTGCGCAGGAGCAGGCGCGCCGCGAGCTGGCCGAAACGCAGGAGGCGCTGACCAGCGGCCTTGCGCATGTGAAGCTGATCGAGGGTCATGGCAAGGAGCTGGAGCTGCAGCTGGAGCGCGCGAAGGGGGAGGCCGTGTCGCTCGCGGAGGCCGCGACGCAGGCCGGGCAGGCGCTCGAGGCGCTCGTCGAGGCCGAGGGCGCCGCGCGCGCCCGCGTGGGCGAGGCGTTGGGCGCGCGCGAGACGGCGCGCGGCGCGCTGGACGAGGCGCGCGACGCGGCATCGCTTCTGGCATCCGAGATCAAGGGGCTCGAAGAGGTCGAGCGCGCGAGCGCAGCCGTGGGCCCGGCGCGCGCTTGGCTTATGGATCATGCCGTCGACCTGGACGTGAACCTCGCTCCCATCGCGCACGTCGTGCGCGCCTCGGCGGGCTTCGAGGCGCTCGTGGAGCGGCTGCTGGGGGCGGACGTGTCGGCGCTGTTGGTGGACGACGCCGCGCGGGCGAACGCCGTGGCGGCGGCGCTGGCGGCGCGCGACGAGCAGGGC